>NZ_LZKU01000158.1 GCF_001672975.1 Mycobacterium sp. 1465703.0 | reverse complement strand
TTGGGCGACCTGGAGACGGTGTTCGGGCTGGCCGTCGATCCCGTCGACGTCCGCATCCAGCGCTGGATCGACGCGATGCCGCAGTATGGCCCCGGACATGCCGACCTGGTCACCGAGCTGCGCGGCGGCTTGCCGCCGACGCTCGCGGTGGCCGGCAGCTATCTGGACGGCATCGGCGTGCCGGCCTGCGTCGGCGCGGCCGGGCGCGCAGTCGAGCATGTGATCAGGGCCATCGGAGACTTGGACGCGCAGGTGGCACGATAGGTTTCATGGCCAAGCTCGACTACGACTCGCTCAACTCCACGATCCGCTACCTGATGTTCTCGGTGTTCTCCGTCGAGCCGGGTGAGCTCGGTGAACAGCGCGACGACGTCATCGACGAAGCGTCGACGTTCTTCAAACAGCAAGAGGAGCGCGGCGTGGTGGTGCGCGGCCTCTACGACGTCGCGGGTCTGCGGGCCGACGCCGACTTCATGATCTGGACGCACGCCGAACGCGTCGAGGCGCTGCAGGCTACCTACGCCGACTTTCGGCGCACCACGGCGCTGGGGCGGGCCAGCGCGCCGGTGTGGAGCAGTGTGGCGTTGCATCGGCCGGCCGAGTTCAACAAGAGCCACATCCCGGCGTTCCTGGCGGGCGAGGAGCCCGGCGCCTACATCTGCGTGTATCCCTTTGTGCGGTCCTATGAGTGGTACCTGCTGCCCGACGAGGAACGGCGCCGCATGCTCGCCGAGCACGGCATGGCCGCGCGCGAATACAAAGACGTGCGCGCCAACACCGTTCCGGCGTTCGCCCTCGGCGACTACGAGTGGATCTTGGCGTTCGAGGCTCCCGAGCTGCACCGCATTGTCGACCTGATGCGGGAGCTGCGCGCCACCGACGCCCGCCGGCATACCCGCGAGGAGACACCGTTCTTCACCGGCCCCCGGGTGGCCGTCGAGCAGCTGGTGAATGCCCTTCCATGACAACCGCATTCGACCCTAACGACCCCACCCGCTTCGAGGAGATGTACCGCGACGAGCGGACGTCGCACGGCCTGCCGACCGCCACACCGTGGGACATCGGCGGCCCGCAGCCGGTGGTCCAGCAGCTGGTAGCGGTGGGTGCGATCAAAGGCGAGGTGCTCGACCCGGGCACCGGCCCGGGCCACCACGCCATCTACTACGCCGCCAAGGGGTATTCAGCCACCGGCATCGACGGTTCGGCGGGGGCCATCGAACGCGCCCGGGAAAACGCACGCAAGGCCGGGGTTTCGGTCAACTTCGAGCTGGCCGACGCCACCAAGCTGGACGGATTCGACGGCCGGTTCGACACGGTGGTCGACTGCGCGTTCTATCACACCTTCAGCACCGAGCCCGAGCTACGGAGCTCCTACGTACAGGCCCTGCACCGCGCCACCAAGCCCGGCGCGCGGCTGTACATGTTCGAGTTCGGCGAAAATAACATCAACGGCTTTAAGATGCTAAGGTCGTTGTCCGAGAACGACTTTCGCGATGTTCTTCCGGCCGGTGGCTGGGAGATCACCTATCTGGGCACGACCACCTACCAGGTCAACGTCAGCGTCGAGTCCATCGAGGCGACGGCCAAGCGCAACCCCGAGATGGCCGATCAGGCGGAGAAGCTGATCGAGCGTTTCCGGGTGATCGAGCCGTGGCTCGAGGGATCTCGGGTGCACGCCCCGTTCTGGGAAGTGCACGCCACCCGGATCGACTGACGCAGTTTCGCCGCGCCGTCGCCACCGCCGGAGGGGAGTGGGCTTTTGCCCGCCTTTGAGCGACAACGTTCTGGCCGCCTCTCCGCACGCGCGGTTGTCGCTGAATTGTCGCTCAGAGGCGGGCAATCAGCATGCCCCGGCGAAGCGGGACTGCTGCGATTTTGGGAAACCCGACGTCTGGGAAACCCTGGGAAACGACGCGCCGGCTATTCGCCCGCCGGCACCAGCCGCAACGAAACCGAGTTGATGCAGTAGCGCTGATCCGTCGGCGTCGGGTACCCCTCACCGGCGAACACGTGGCCCAGGTGGCTGTGGCAGTTCGCGCACAGCACCTCGGTACGCGTCGTACCCATGGAATGGTCGGGCCGCAAGATCACCGCATCGGAATTCGCCGGATCGAAGAACGACGGCCAGCCGCAGTGCGACTCGAATTTCTCTGTGCTGCGGAACAATTCAGCGCCGCAGGCCCGGCACTGGTACACGCCTTCGGTTTTGGTATCGGTGTATTCACCGGTGAAGGGCCGTTCGGTGCCGGCTTGGCGCAGCACGTGGAATTCTTCCGGGCTGAGCTTCCGGCGCCACTCGTCATCGCTCAGTTGCACCTTTGGACGCGACACGTCGCTGGTCATCTGCGCCACTCCTCTCTCCCGCAAGCGGGAGGTACCCCCGCGTCGCTCTTTTGCTCTGCATCGTCGCTGGCGGCAGAACTCATCCATCCACGCTAGCTCGGATGCCGCTGACCCGCTGCGCTCGGCTCCGCCTCGCTTGCGATCAGCGCGTCGCGCTCGCGCTCCGGCGTCAACCACGCCGGGTCGATGCCGTCGTCCAGCCGGTTCTCGGCCTTGGCGTCCAGGTAACGGAAGAGCAGCACGGTGAATGCGACGATCAGCAGCAGCGACCAGCCGTAGGTGATCTTCAGGTAGTGCAGGGCGCGGCCATACCTCATCCACCGGTAGATCAGCCAGTCGTCCAGCGTCATGAAGCCGTAGATTCCCAACCACGCCGGCCAGTTGCGGATCAGCGAGTTCTGCAGCACCACCGTCATCAAGAAGGGGAACAGCATCATCGAGTAGTAGCCCTGGGCCAGCGGCAGCACCAGCCAGGAACACAGCAGCAGCACACCCGACGAGCTGGTGAACCAGAACAGCGGATCGCGGGTGCGGTAATAGCGATACAGCAGCCACAGCGCGCCGATCGTGATCAGAACGAACAGAACCCGCATAAATACGATCAGCCAGGTGGGCAGGCCGAAGTACACGCCGTTGCCCTCGATCGAGCTGTTGAAGTAGTCCCGCGTGCCCCCGATGTACGGCAACGTCTTGGTGACGAAGTCCATCGGATCGCTGACCAGGGGCCAGGCGATGGCGTTGATCGCCAGCGGCACGGCCAACGCCGGTATCAGCGTCCGCCACTGGCGGTTGAGCAGTGGCAGCAACAGCAGCGGTCCCAGCACGGGTTTGAGGGTGAGCGTCAGGCCGATCACCAGCCCGGCCCACCACTGATGCCGGACTTTCCCGTCCAGCAGCCAGCGTAAGAAGAGCACCTCGGCCAGCAGCACACAGCCGTTGATGTTGGTGAACACCAGGGTGCTGCTCACGCTTTCCGTGCAGAACATGGCCAGCAACAGGGCGGGCGCCGCCACCGAGGACAAAGTGAATTTGAACATCCGCAGCAGCAGGTACCAGGCGATCAGAATCGCCACGGCGTTGACCAGGACGAAGAGAAACCTGGACGGCGAGAAGGAGAGGTACCCGAACGGTGCCATCAGCAGCGTGCCGCCGGGCGGGTACAGGTAGTGCGGGTCGACATAGTCGAAGTGCTCGTTGTAGATGTCCCAGCCGTGCCGGAAGTTGAGGACCGCGCGGTACACCGGTTTGAAGTCGTCGGTGATATTGCCGTTGAGGGGCAAGATGATGCTGCGGTGCAGTACCGAGAAGATGGCTATCGGCCACAACGCCGCCCGCAGTAGGGTCGCGACGCTCGGCGCACTGGTGCGGGGGGCAAAGGCGGCCAGGGTCCAATCACGCAAGCCGGTTCGGGTCGATTCAGCTGCCGTCACCAGCGCACCGTACACCGGGGCCGGTGCCGGCCGGAAAGCAGCATCAGGCCGGGCAATAGGTGTCGGTGTTGGGCAATTTGCCGCTGCTGAGGTAGCCGATCAGCGGCGGAACGGCGCAGCCCGAGAAGATGCTGGCGCCGTGGCCGATGCCCTGCCACATCACCCGCTTGCTGGCCGCGTTGGCGTTGATGATGGTGGCCGCGGTCGCCGCGACCCCGTCGGTCCCGACGATCGGGTCGTGCTGCACACCCAGCAACAGCACGTCGACCTTCAGCGTCTTGGGTGTGGCCGGCGGCGAACCGGTGGGCCAATGCACGCACTTGACCAGATTCAGCGCGGCGACCGTCCCGAATTCGGGATAGAGCTTGCCCCAGGCGACGACGAGTTCACGCACCCGGTCCGGGGTGGGGCGGTTGACCGCGTCGCTGCAGACGTTGACGAACTGGCCGTCGGAGTCCTGCACGGCGTTCGCGTGATTGATCAGGTTGGTCAGCGCGTTGGTGTCCCCGGAGCGGGCGGCGGCCACGGCGTTGGCCAGGTCGGTGGTGGCGGCGACGCGGCCACCGGCAGGGTAGCCCAGCGCGACGGTGATGGCATTGGCCACCTGCGCCACCGATACGCCACCGGGACCCTTACCGCCGCGGGCGTCGGCCAGCAGCGCGCTGACGGCACCCTTCGGGTCGCCGCCGAGCGCGCAGTTCACCGCGATGCATTGGGCGGCGAAGGCGTCCAATGCGGCCTGCTGTCCCTTGGCCTGCTGCTCGGCGGCGGCTTCGGCGTTGACGCCCAACGCAACTGGCGAGTCGAGGATCAATCGGGCCACCTTGTCCGGTCGCGATCCGGCGTAGGCCAACGCCACTTGTGCGCCGTTGCCGATTCCGATCAGCGCCAGGGTGGGCACGTCCCACAGGGTGCGCAACCGCTCGATGTCGGAGGCGGCGTGCGCGTTGTCGTATGACGACGCGTTCGGGCCGATCCCGACGGCGTCGCCGCAGTTGGTGGTGGCGGTGTTGGAGATCTCGGAAAGGTTGGCCACCGGGTCGTCGCCGGTCTGGAACTGCGACTGGTCGCGCATCTGTTGCCGGTCGAACTTGTCCCGGCAATCGATGGGGCTCGACATGCCGATGCCGCGGCGGTCGACCGAGACGATGGGATGGGTGGCCAGCACGTCGGCGCCCGCCCGGGACAGCCAGATCGGCAATTGCGCCGACGACGGCAGATCGGAGCCGGTGGTGAAGACCAGAGGCCCGGCGTCTTGCGGCGTCCGGTTCGAGCGGGCGCGCACCACGCCGATGCTCAGGGTGCCGCCTCCACCGTTGACCGGGTCCAGGTCGGCGTCGTAATTCGCGCAATCCAGCTGGACGCCGGGGGCGGCGGGAACCGCCGCATTGGCGAACACCCGCGAAGTGCAGTCATGCCACGACAGGTCGTTCTTGGGTGCGGCGATCGGTGGTGGACCGCTGGGCGCCGGCTTCGAGGTGGCCGCTCCTTGCGGGCGCGCACCGGAATTGGTGGCGAAGCGCGGGTCGGCGGCCAGGC
>NZ_LZKU01000157.1 GCF_001672975.1 Mycobacterium sp. 1465703.0 | reverse complement strand
CTGTCGAGCGCGGCGAGTGACTTTGAGCAAAACGGCTAGTGACGTTTTGGGCCGGTTTGGGCGTGTGCTGGGCTCGATAATTGGGTGGATGATGTGTGACTCTTGCGGCGGTAGTCGCTTGTGACTCTTCAAATTCCGGCCAATTTGCGGTGGGTTGCTTATTTGGCCGGGTCGGAGTGGCCGGCTGGTGACGAGGATGCCATGTGGCATTTGGCGGAGGTTTGGAATGATGCCGCGAACCAGTTGAACGCGTTGATCCCGGATTTGGAGCGGGTGCAGCAAGAGGCGTTGGCGACGTTTTCGGGGCAGACCGCTGATGCGGCGAAGGCGGATTTTGCGCAGGAATTCTCTGGCGATAATTCGATGGACAATCTGGTGGCGGCGATGTCGGCATTGGGGAAGTCCGCGCGCGACACCGGCACGGAGATTCAGTCCACGAAACTCAACATCATCGTCACGTTGAATATCGCGGCGGCTGAGCTCATGTACTACATGTATTTGGCGTGGGCGTTCGGTTTGGCGGTGCTGGGACAGATGGCGCTGGTGGAGTTGTTCACCATCCAGGCCATCCGCAGGTTTGCCCAGGAGTTGGTGCAGCGCATCGACACCTTGATCGAGGAGATGTTGACCGAGACCGGGTTGTGGCGATTGGGCAAGTCGTTGGCGCTCAAGGCTGCTGGTGGGGCGGCGGTGGGTGGTGGGTTGGGGTTTGTAGAGGAGTTTGGGATCGAGCAGGGCCAGGTGGACGCGGGTCATCGTGATTCGTTGAACTGGAGCCAGATTGGGAAGAGTCTGCTCGGCGGGGCGGTGGGTGGTGTGGGTTCGGCGTGGGCTCACGGTGCGGTCAAGTTCGGGTTGGGGGAGGCCAAAACGATCCTGACCAAGGCGGTCGATGGTGCGGTGATTCATTACACGTCGGGGGTGGTGGGCAATGTGGCGGGTTCGTTGCCGACTGGGGGCGGGTTGAGTGCTAAGGAGATTTTTGGTGGGGCCGGGGGTAACGCGTTGCCCGGGATCGCCGGGGATGCGCTGTCCAAACACGGTGCGCCTACCGGGGATCCGACACGTCGGCTAGCCATCGATCTCGGTGGCGACAAAGATGGTTTGAAAAAGAAAAAGCTACCGTTAGCGGACCCGGAGAACGGCGTCGAGCCCGCGCCGCCCTACAACGCGGATGCGTCGCCACCGTCCTACAACAAGGATGTGTCGCCGGCGCCCAATACCGCGAACGGGTCTGCACCGCCGAATACCTCCACCGCGTCTGCACCGCCTAATACCTCGAACGGGTCTGAGCCGCCCAACACGGGACCAAACGTCGGTAACGGTCCGGCTGCGGTGGGCGAGGATGCCGGCGGGACCCGGCCGGACGCAGTCAACAGCAACGGCGCGCCTGCGGGCGCTGCCTCGAGTCCGCGTGGCGGTTCGTCGGCGTCCAACGCAAATCTGTTGTCGGGTAACGGTACCGTAGGCAACCAGCCCGCCACGGGAGCATCGGCTGCGGGGCGCGGATCGCCAATGCCACCACAGTCGACCGTGACGCGCACCGCGAATGGCGCTGGACCACACAGCGTTCAGGGCTCCCCCGGCATCGCGCAGATCGACTCGAACCGCAGCCCCCACGGCGGTGTCGTTACGCCCGATCCGGTCACAGCTGAGCCGCATCCCGACGCGACGCTCACCAATGCCCGCGGCCCGATGGTGCCACCAGGGACGAACCAAGCCGACTCAAACCCCCCACATCCATTACCGGATATTGCAACCACCGACGAGTCCTCGACACCACCGCCGCGCCCGGATCCACTTGAGGTGGTGACGGCTGAGCCCTTGGTGCGCACCGCCGACGATGCGCCGCCTCGACCGGAATTACCCGTCGAGACAACCGATTCCAGCGGCGGTCGCGACGTAGCCGACCGACCCAGTGATCTCCAACGCGATAAGGACGCCGCCCACATGCGGGATAGTCGGGGGCGCGGGGCGGCCTCCGATGTGCCAGCGCGCGGTGTCGGCTCGGATCGGTCGGTGTCGTCGCCTGCGGGGCGGGGCAGGGCTGAGCCGACCGAGCGTGGTGAAACGGTTAGCCCAGCGCATCGGCGCGGATCAGCCCGGGAGTCAGCGGGTTCGGATGGTGCCGGTGCGCAGCGGATTTCAACCTCGGAAGGGGCCGGGGTGCGGGCACCCGGGGGCCCACACGCGGTTGTGGATGGGCACGCGGGGCCCGTTGAGAACGCTGTGGGGATCCATCGGGAAGTGGTCACAGACGGGGTCGATGAGCACCACGCGGGGCAGCAGGCCCGAGCACTGGACGCGATCGCGGCCGAAAACGCTGACGCTCAACAGGTGTGGGCGCACACGGGGCAGCGTGTGCACGCCTCACGTGAGGCGGTCACGGGGGCGCGGGCAACGTTCGAGCGGGCCCAGCAGGCCCATCAACGAGCGGTCGATGAGTTCGCGGCCAAAGTGGGGGGGCGCTGGCAGGAGCGTATTGCTGATGCGCGCGACGCCGTTGATCGGCAGCGCGAGGGGTGGCTGAAGGCCTCGCACGCCTACGACGAGGAGTCGGGGGGACCTGAGCCGGGACAGGAGCGCCTGGATCGGTTGCGAACCGAGATCGACGAAAGCGCAGAGCGGTGGCGTCAGGAGATGATCCGGTACGAGGCGTTGTTGCGCGCGGCCCCGGGTGATCATCACGGCGAGCTGGCGGCCGCGCGCGCCGCGCGCGATGAGTGGGCGGCGCAGCGGCCCGATACGGCGGTCCGCGATGTGGAGTCGGTCGTGGCCAGGCGGGCCGACGATCTGCGTGTGGAGATGGGCAACCACGCATTGGCGGCCAAGGTCGAGTTGCGCCAGGGCCAGCTGAACAAGGCGCGCGCGGCCTATGGGGTGGCGCGCGAGGAGTTCGAATCGGTCGGGCGGGAAGTGGTGGGCCAGCGTTTGGAGGTATTGCACCGCGCGGGTGTGGCAGATCGACGGGCTCACGACGCGGGGCTGACTGATCGTGGGGCGTTAGGTGATGCGGCTCGCAAGCGTGAGGCGGCCGTGGCAGCGGCGCGGGAAGTGGCGGCGATCTATGACGAGGTGGTGTGGCGCTCACCGGATGTGGTGGCCGAGCGTGTCAGCGATGAACAGTTGCGCGACAGGCTAGTTAACGGTGACACCATCGAACGGATCACGATCTTGCCGGAATGGGTGCGGCGCACCACGGGCATGGATCTGCGCGAGACGCAGTGGGACGCGTGGATGCTGGGGGCGGCCGACGTCAAGACCGGTGAGGGCAAGACCTTGATCTCGGGGGTCAAGATCGTGTTCGAGGCGCTCGAGCACGGCAGTGTTCATTTTTGGACCAGCAGTGATCAGCTGCGCTCGGAAATGGTCGATATGGTCAACAAACTCACCGGTGGTGGGGCGTTGTTGCCGGTGGACGCATTGCGCATGGCCGACGAGGGAGACTTACCCGAGCCGGTCGCTGGGCGCGCCCGGGTGTTTGCCGGTACCGCCCAGGATTACGAGTTCCGCACCCTGCACGCGATGCGTTCGATACTCGAGCGCCTCGGACACGCAGGCGCACCGTCGGCAGAGATCGCGGCGCTGCGTCACCAGCTCAACGAGCAGCCGCCGATCGACGTTGTCACGACCGTGCTCAACGATGCGGCACAACGGTACGGACTGGCGGAGCGGTTTAATCCGTTCCCCGCGGGTCGTCACGTGGTCGACGAGATCGACACGCTGCTCGACGGGGAGCAAGCGGTGTTGTCGCCCGGCGGTAGCCAAGATGCGCCCGCGCATGAGGTGGAGCACCTTCAGCGGGTGCTGGACCGGGTGAACGCCGCGGAAAAGCTCGGGCTCGACGCTGGCCATTTCGGCAGAGCGGCCAACACCATGGGGACCTGGGATGCCAGGCTCACTGATGACGCGCGTGAGTTTCTCAACCGAGTGCCCGGGGCTCGGATCGACGCGGGGGACCCTGAGGCCAAGTTGTATGTGGATGCGGCGCTGGCGAAATGGGGCCTGGGCCGAAACAGCGACTGGATCACCGTTGCTGGTGAGGATCCCCACAGCCCGCGCAAGGTCGCGCTGATCGCCTCGAATACCAACGACAAGTTGATGTCGGATCGCGAAAAGCAGACCGAGACCCGGCTGCAAGGGGTGGGCAAGTTCCTCGATCTTGTGGCCGGGGTGCCGGTCAAGGCCGATTTACCCGACGAGTCGCTGCACGTGTCGGTCGACCAGCTCATCGGCAGCACTCTGCTGGCCGCCACGTCGGGATGGTCGGGCACGGCCAAGCTTGGCGGCGGCGAACTCTATGACCGACACGGCATTTTGGTCTCGGAGGTCAAACCGTACTACGCGTCAAAGTTGCAGCGCCATGAACCGCGGATCTACCCCAGCGAGGACGCCAAACTGCGGGGCATGGCCGAGCGCATCATCGATGATGCCGGTATCGAGTTGATCGAACACCACGGCGCCGCCGTCGGGGTCAGGGCAACGGGTCGCCCCCAGTGGGTGGTGTCTTTTGACAACCGCAATATTCGCGGCGATGACGTGCGGGTCGGCCACGACCACGAGCCGCTGTCGTTGACCGGCTGGCGCGACAAGCACGACCACGAAAAGGGTTTGGTGGACTGGACCGATCAAATCACCGAGGAACGCGCCCGGGCGATGGCCGCCCAGCGTGGGCTACAGGTCCCCACCGATGCCAATCTGCGGCTCAACTACACCGTGCGCGACGCCCGGTGGTGGGATGAACACGGCAACGGCGCGGCCGCTGAAGAACTGGCCAAAGCCGACACCGCCGCGTGGGGCGCGCCGGGCAGCCTGCATTTCGGCAACAAAAACGACACCCGAGGCATCGACCCCAGCCCCACCGCCGAATCCAGGGCCATGGGCGGCACCGCAGTCAAACTCGACGGCGGCCCCGAATACGGCCACAGCCCCCTCGAGCAGGCACGAGGCCGCGCCAGCCGCGGCGGGCGAGGTCCCAACCGCGACGAGGGCGGCACCCCCGGAAGCTACGAAGAGTTTTTGTCCCCGAAAAATCTGCGAACCCGAACCGCCCACGACGGCATCGCCCGACAGGTCGTCAAATTCAGCGACGCTATCGCGGCCCGCGACACCGCCAGCACCCCTGCTGCCCGCGACAAAGCCCAACACGACCTCGCCCAAGCCGAACACACCCTGGGCGAGCACACCGCACCCGCCGTGGCACAGCACGCCCACACCCACCAACTCACCCGCCGTCACTCACCCACCCACCGCGCCTCAGCCACTAAAAACCCACACCCCACCGCGCCGCCCCGTGGCCACCATCATCAACAACGGTGTGCAACGCCAGCACATGACCGCGCCCCGCCCCGGCGCGACTGGCCATAATCACCGCC
>NZ_LZKU01000156.1 GCF_001672975.1 Mycobacterium sp. 1465703.0 | reverse complement strand
GTGCCATTTCTTTTGCGCAGTCGCACCGCCGCGGCGGTGTGAGACATACCATGCTGCCCATGCAGCGGCTGAGTGGACTGGACGCCAGCTTCCTGTACCTGGAGACATCGTCACAGCCCATGCATGTGTGTTCGATCATCGAATTGGACACGTCCACGGTGCCCGGCGGCTACACCTTCGACGGGCTGCGCGAAGCCCTTGCGCTGCGTATCAAGGCGATCCCGACGTTTCGCGAAAAACTCGCCAACAACCCGCTGAATCTCGATCATCCGGTTTGGGTGGACGACGAGAAATTCGACATCGACCGCCATCTGCACCGCATCGCCGTGCCGGCGCCGGGCGGGCGGTCCGAGCTCTCCCAGATTTGCGGCCACATCGCCGAGGCGCCGTTGAACCGCGGCCGCCCGCTCTGGGAGATGTGGGTCATCGAGGGCGTGGCGGGCACCGACTGCCACCGCAACGGACGGCTGGCGGTGATGACCAAGGTGCACCACGCCGGCGTCGACGGGGTGACCGGAGCCAATCTGATGTCGCAGCTGTGCGCGACCGAAGCCGACGCGCCGCCCCCGGAGCCGGCTGAAGGTGTCGGGGGCGCCCATGGTTGGCAGATCGCGGCCGGCGGGCTGGTCCGCTTCGCGACCCGGCCGCTGCACCTGGCCAACGTGGTGCCCGACACAGTTTCCTCGGTGCTCGCCACCCTGCAACGGGCCCGCGAGGGCCTCGCCATGGCCCGTCCGTTCGCGGCACCGGGCACCATGTTCAACGCCAGAATCAGTGAACGCCGCAATGTCGCTTACGCCGAATTGAATCTGGACGACGTCAAAGCGGTGAAGAACCATTTCGACGTCAAAGTCAACGACGTGGTGATGGCGTTGGTTTCCGGGGTGCTGCGCCAATACCTGGCCGACCGAAACGCATTACCGGAAGCTTCGCTGGTGGCGTCGGTACCGGTTTCCGTGCACGGCAAATCGGACAGGCCCGGCCGCAATCAGGTATCGGCGATGTTTTCCAGCCTGCATACCGAAGTCGCCGATCCGGTGCAACGCCTGAAGGCCATCGCGGAGGCGAATTCGGTTGCCAAAGAACACAGTTCGGCTATCGGCGCCTCATTGTTGCAGGATTGGACGCAATTCGCCGCGCCAACGGTTTTCGGTATTGCCATGCGGATTTATGCCAGAACCCGATTCACCGACAGCATGCCGGTACACAATTTGGTGGTCTCCAACGTGCCGGGGCCGCGGGTTCCGCTGTACATGCTGGGTTGCGAGGTCAAATCGATGTATCCGTTGGGCCCGATATTTCACGGCTCGGGACTCAACGTCACCGCGATGTCGCTGCAGGGCAAACTCGATGTCGGCTTGATTGCCTGCCCGGATCTGCTGCCCGACCTGTGGGACATGGCTGACGAGTTCGCGGTGGGGATGGAAGAGCTACTCGAGCTCGCGCGTTAGCCGGGTCGGCGGTGCCGCTAATCAGGATCTCAGGTTTCCTCTGGCAGCATATGTCGGTATGGGCCTGTTTCGCCGCGGCAAGATCGCGCGCACGTTGCTGATCTGGACGTCGATCGCTGCGGTCGCGCTGCTGCTGTCGGGCTGCGTCCGCGTGGTGGTCGGACGTGCGGTCATGTCCGGGCCGAAGCTGGGCCAGGCCGTGGAGTGGACGCCGTGCCGGACGGCGAACCCCAAGGTCAAACTTCCGGCTGGCGCGTTGTGCGGCAAAGTGGCCGTGCCGGTGAACTACGACCACCCCGACGGCGACGTGGCAACGCTGGCGATGATCCGTTTTCCCGCGACCGGAGACAAGATCGGCTCGTTGGTGATCAACCCGGGCGGGCCGGGGGAGTCCGGCATCGAAGCGGCGCTCGGTGTCGTCCAGTCATTGCCCAAGAACGTCCGCGAACGGTTCGACCTGGTCGGCTTCGACCCCCGCGGGGTGGGGGCGTCGCGCCCGGCGATCTGGTGTAACTCCGACGCCGACAACGATCGGCTGCGCACCGAGCCCAACGTCGACTACAGCCCGGCGGGTGTGGCGCACATGGAGGACGAAACCAAGCAGTTCGTCGGCCGTTGCATCGACAAGATGGGCAAGGACTTCCTGGCCAACATCGGGACGGTCAACGTCGCACGGGATCTCGATACGATTCGCGCCGCGCTCGGCGACGAGAAGCTGACCTACCTGGGCTACTCCTATGGCACCCGGATCGGCTCGGCGTACGCCGAGGCCTTCCCACAGAAGGTGCGGGCGATGATCCTCGACGGCGCCGTCGACCCCAACGCCGATCAAATCGAAGCCGACCTTCGCCAGGCCAAGGGATTCCAGGACGCGTTCAACGACTACGCCGCCGAATGCGCCAAGCAACCGACCTGCCCGCTGGGCACCGACCCGGCCAAGGCCGTGGACGTCTACCACAGCCTGGTCGACCCGATGGTCGACCCGAACAACCCGATGATCGGCCGGCCGATCCCGACGAATGACCCACGCGGACTGGGCTACAGCGACGCGATCATCGGGACCATCATGGCGCTGTACTCGCCCAACTTGTGGCATCACCTGACCGACGGCCTGTCCGAACTCGTCGACCACCACGGTGACACGCTGCTCGCGCTGGCCGATATGTACATGCGCCGCGACTCGCACGGCCACTACACCAACGCCACCGATGCACGGGTGGCGGTCAACTGCGTGGATCAGCCGCCAATCACCGACCGCGCCAAGGTGATTGACGAAGACCGCCGCTCCCGTGAGCTGGCACCGTTCATGAGTTACGGACAGTTCACCGGTAACGCCCCGCTGGGCACCTGCGCGTTCTGGCCGGTGCCGCCAACCAGCAAGCCGCACACCATTTCCGCCCCCGGCCTGGCGCCCACGGTGGTGGTGTCGACGACCCACGATCCGGCCACGCCGTACAAGGCCGGGGTCGATCTGGCCAACGAGCTGCGCAGCTCGCTGCTCACCTACGACGGCACCCAGCACACGGTGGTCTTCCAGGGCGACGGCTGCATCGACAACTACGTGACGGCGTATCTGGTCGGCGGCTCCATCCCGCCGAGCGGCGCCAAGTGCTAGCCAGGCAGTCGCGCTGACGCCGAACGTGCACTCACGGCGAGTTTTTCGCCGATTCTTCGCCGAGAGTGCACGCTGGGCGAGGACGCCAGCCGAGACCAAGGCGTAACCGTTTTGCGCTGTCCCGGGTATCCGGGGCTGCAACGATGACAGCCATG
This sequence comes from Mycobacterium sp. 1465703.0, assembly GCF_001672975.1. GTDB lineage: Bacteria > Actinomycetota > Actinomycetes > Mycobacteriales > Mycobacteriaceae > Mycobacterium. The sequence continues at coordinate 21,364 of NZ_LZKU01000156.1, read as the reverse complement.
CCGCGCCTGAGATCCCTGAGCTCGGCGCTGTTTTCATTCGGGCTGCTGCTGGGTGGCCCATGCGTCGCCGCGTTGCCCACGGCCGGCGCCACCCCGGAACCCGGTGCCGGACAGACGCCGTCCCCGAACCCGCCGTCGGCCGCGGTGCCGCAGGGCTGGGGAAGCTGCAGCCAATTCGTCAGTGACACAAGCGGTATCCCGACCGCGCAGTGCACCACCGTGTCGGTACCGATCGACTACAACAACCCTGCCGGCGCGCAGGCCAAGCTGGCGGTGATCCGGATACCCGCGACGGGACAACGGATCGGGTCGCTGCTGGTCAATCCGGGCGGTCCGGGCGGCTCGGCGGTCGACATGGTCGCCTCGATGGCCCCGGATCTGGCGAACTCGCCGGTCCGGCAAAACTTCGACCTGGTCGGCTTCGACCCCAGGGGAGTCGGTCACTCGACCCCTGCGCTGCGCTGCCGCACCGACGCCGAATTCGACGCCTACCGGCGTGAGCCGATGGTCGACTACAGCCCCGGCGGCGTTGCGCATATCGAGCAGCTCTACCGGCAACTGGCCCAGCAATGCGTCAACCGGATGGGCGCGGGGTTTTTGGCCAACACCGGCACCGCATCGGTCGCGCGTGACATGGACGCCGTCCGCCAAACGTTGGGCGACGAGCAGATCAACTATCTGGGCTACAGCTATGGCACCGAGTTGGGCACCGCCTACCTGGAGAAGTTCGGTAACCACGTGCGAACGATGGTGCTCGACGGTGCCATCGACCCGACCGTCGGCCCGGTGGATGAGAACGTCAACCAAATGGCGGGATTCCAAACCGCTTTCAACGACTACGCGACCGACTGCGCCCGCTCGCCGGGCTGCCCGCTGGGGACCGACCCGGCCCAGTTCGTCAACCGCTACCACGCTCTGGTCGACCCGCTGGCCACCAAGCCGGGCCGGACCGCAGACCCGCGCGGCCTGAGCTACGCAGACGCAACCACCGGCACCATCAATGCGCTTTACACACCGGCCCACTGGAAATACCTGACCAGCGGTCTGCTCGGCCTGGCGCGCGGCACCGACGCGGGCGACCTGTTATTACTGGCCGACGACTACGACGGGCGCGACCAACACGGGCACTACTCCAACGACCAGGATGCGTTCAACGCGGTCCGCTGCGTCGACGCGCCGAATCCGACCGATCAGGCCAGCTGGGTGAGCGCCGATCAGCGCATCCGCCAGGCCGCGCCGTTCCTCAGCTACGGGCAGTTCACCGGAAATGCTCCCCGCGATTTGTGCGCGCTGTGGCCGGTGCCGGCCACGTCGGCGCCGCATGCCGCGCCGCCCCAGGCCGCGGGCAAGGTCGTCGTCGTGTCCACCACGCACGACCCGGCCACGCCGTATCAGGCCGGGGTGAACCTGGCCCGCCAGCTCGGCGGTCCGCTGATCACCTACGACGGGACGCAGCACACCGCGGTGTTCAACGGCAACCAATGCGTGGACACCGTCGTGGTGCGGTATCTGGTCACGGGCGCGCCGCCGGCGTCCTACCACTGCCAGGCCTGACCAGTGGCCGCCCGGTCGGCGCGAGCATGTCAGGGCTTTCGGCTCAGCGCTTTTCGCTCACGGTGATAGCTGGACATGGCCCCTCGGTGGGGGCGGTGGTGGAGGCTGGGGCGGAGGCGGCGGCGCGGGCGGCGGCCCGTCCTGCGGTGCGGGGCCTTGCTGTTGTCGCGGCGGGGATAGCGGCTGTTCGGCCCGGGGTTGCGGGGCCGGGACGGGTGGCTCGAGCGGCTTTACCGTCGGCGGTGGCGGGATCTGCGGCGGGTCGGGCGTGAGCTCGCCCGCCGGAGCCGGCGTGATCAGCGCGGTGAGCGCCATCTCGGGTGCACTGGATGCCCGAATCACCGGCCACTGCGCAGCGCCGACCACGGCCGTGCATATCAACGCGGCGATCACCGCATACGCTGTCGCCTGAACGCTCGCGCTGCGGCTGGACGTGGGGGTACGCCGAGGAAGCCGTCGCGCCACGCCGCTCAGCTGCGGGTTCGCGCGAAAGCGCTGTGGTGATTCACGATGCCAACCGGTTACGATGTCGATCATTGCAGGCGCCAGCCACCTCCACTGTTACCACTCGGTATCCATTAGATGAGATCTGTCGAGCCGGTGACACGAAGAAACGAAAATTCTGCCGTGCGCATCCAAATCGCCCGCCTCGCAGAGGCTCTGGTCACCACCTCGCTGCTGCTTGCCTTCGCAGTCCGCTGCGCCGGCGCCGCGGCGGCCGACCCGAATCAGGACGCCCAGTTCGTGGCGTTGCTGGCACAGCAACAGATTCCGGCCACCGACAACGTGCCGGGGCTCGTCTACCGGGCCCGTGAGATTTGTGGCGAACTCGATCGCGGCTCCTCGGTCCAGGCCGCCGTGGACGAGGAGGTGAACACGGCATACAGGGAAAATCCGTCCTTGCGCATCCTGTCCGACCGCGTCACGCGGACCGCGGTCAAATTCGTCACCGCATCGGTGGACGTCTATTGTCCAAACCATCAAGGCGAGCTGCCGTAACGCCGACTCGTTCGTTCGCACCGCCAGCACACCGCGTTGCGCCCGCAATATTGGCAATGGTTCTGAGCGGGCATCGGTAACACAGAATTAACAGCGGTTGCATACTGTTCGAGATATGGATCGACAGAAGGAATTCGTCCTGCGCACCCTCGAGGAACGGGACATCCGCTTCGTGCGGCTGTGGTTTACCGATGTGCTCGGTTTCCTCAAGTCGGTCGCCATTGCGCCGGCCGAACTCGAAGGCGCCTTCGAGGAGGGGATCGGCTTCGACGGCTCCTCGATCGAGGGCTTCTCCCGGGTCTCCGAATCCGACACGGTGGCCAACCCCGATCCGTCCACCTTCCAGGTGCTGCCGTGGGCCTCGGCCAACGGCCACCACCACTCGGCGCGGATGTTCTGCGACATCACCATGCCGGACGGATCGCCGTCCTGGGCAGACCCGCGGCACGTGCTGCGCCGCCAGCTGCAGAAGGCCAGCGACCTGGGGTTCTCCTGCTACGTGCACCCCGAGATCGAGTTCTTCTTGCTGAAGCCGGGCCCGAACGACGGGACACCGCCGGTGCCCGTCGACAACGCCGGCTACTTCGACCAGGCGGTGCACGACTCCGCCTCGAACTTCCGCCGCCACGCGATTGAAGCGTTGGAATTCATGGGCATCTCGGTGGAGTTCAGTCACCACGAGGGTGCACCCGGTCAGCAGGAGATCGACCTGCGCTTCGCCGACGCGCTATCGATGGCCGACAACGTGATGACGTTCCGCTACGTCATCAAGGAGGTCGCGATCGAAAACGGCGCCCGCGCGACCTTCATGCCCAAGCCGTTCGGACAACACCCCGGCTCGGCGATGCACACCCACATGAGCCTGTTCGAGGGCGACGTCAACGCATTCCACAGCCCCGACGACCCGCTGCAGCTTTCCGACGTGGGCAAGTCCTTCATCGCGGGGGTCCTCGAGCACGCCTCGGAGATCAGCGCGGTCACCAATCAATGGGTCAACTCCTACAAGCGACTGGTGGGAGGCGGCGAAGCGCCCACCGCCGCGTCGTGGGGGGCGGCCAACCGGTCCGCGCTGGTGCGGGTGCCGATGTACACGCCGCACAAGACGTCGTCGCGCCGCGTCGAGGTGCGCAGCCCCGACTCGGCGTGCAACCCGTACCTGGCCTTCGCCGTGCTGCTGGCCGCTGGGCTGCGCGGGGTGGAGAAGGGCTACGTGCTGGGACCTCAGGCCGAGGACAACGTGTGGGACCTGACCGCCGACGAACGCATCGCGATGGGATACCGCGAGCTGCCGACCAGCCTGGACGCCGCGCTTCGCGCCATGGAGTCTTCCGAGCTGGTCGCGGAAACCTTGGGAGAGCACGTCTTTGACTTCTTCCTGCGCAATAAGCGCACGGAGTGGGCGAACTACCGCAGCCACGTCACCCCGTATGAGCTGAGCACTTACCTCTCGCTGTAGTCCATTCGAGCACCGATCGGGCTGAACATCGCCCGTGTTGCGCTACCGTCGTGATCGTGACCAGACCCGCGACGCAGCGCCCCAGGCTGCCCAGCGTTGGCCGGCTCGGGTTGGTCGATCCGCAAGCGGCCGAACGCCTGGCGGAGCTGGGTTGGTACGGCCACGACGACCAGGCCCACGTCGACCTGCTCTGGTCGTTGTCGCGCGCCCCCGACCCCGACGCCGCGCTGCTGGCCCTGGTTCGCCTGTCGGAGAACCCCGACACCGGGTGGGATCAGCTCAACGCCGCCCTGCTCACCGAACGTCCGCTGCGCGGTCGGCTGTTCGGCGTGCTGGGTTCGTCGCTGGCCCTCGGAGATCACCTGATCGCCCAGCCGCAGTCCTGGAAACTCTTGCGCGGCAACGTCAAACTGCCCACCCACGACGAGCTGTGCGCGATGTTCACCGAATGCGTCGACGAGGCGTTGGCGGCACCGGGTTCGGCGATGGTGCGGTTGCGCACCCTGTACCGCGACCGGCTGCTGGTGCTGGCCGCGCTGGATCTGGCAGCGACGGTCGAGGACCAACCGGTGGTCCCGTTCACCGTGGTGGCGGCGCACCTGTCGGATTTGGCGGACGCCGCGCTGGCCGCCGCCCTGCGGGTGGCCGAGAACAGCGTCTGCGGCGACCGGACGCCACCGCGGCTGGCGGTCATTGCGATGGGCAAATGCGGTGCCCGCGAACTGAACTACGTCAGCGACGTCGACGTCATCTTCGTCGGCGAGCAGGCCGACACTGTCACCACCCGGGTGGCCAGCGAGATGATGCGGCTGGCCTCCGAGGCGTTCTTCCAGGTGGATGCCGGGCTACGGCCGGAGGGCCGCAGCGGTGAACTGGTCCGTACCGTCGAGTCGCACATCGCCTATTACCAGCGCTGGGCGAAGACCTGGGAATTTCAGGCGTTGCTGAAAGCCCGTGCGGCGGTGGGCGATGCTGAGCTCGGGCAGCGCTACCTTGACGCGCTGATGCCGATGGTCTGGGTGGCCTGCGAACGTGAGGACTTCGTGGTGGAGGTGCAGGCGATGCGCCGCCGCGTCGAGCAGCTGGTGCCCGCCGAGGTCCGTGGACGCGAGATCAAGCTGGGCAGCGGCGGATTGCGCGACGTGGAGTTCGCCGTGCAGCTCTTGCAGTTGGTGCACGGCCGCGGCGACGAGTCGCTGCACGTGGCGTCGACGGTCGATGCGCTGGCCGCGCTGGGCCAGGGCGGCTACATCGGGCGCGAGGACGCGGCCAACCTCACCGCCTCCTACGAGTTCCTGCGGCTGCTCGAGCACCGGTTGCAGCTGCAGCGCCTCAAGCGCACCCACATGTTGCCCGAGGCCGACGACGAGGAGGCGGTGCGCTGGCTGGCGCGCGCCGCCCACATCCGGCCGGACGGACGCAACGACGCGGCCGGGGTGCTGCGTGAAGAGCTGCGCCACCAGAACCTGCGGGTATCCCAGCTGCACGCCAAGCTCTTCTACCAGCCGCTGCTGGAATCGATCGGTCCGGCCGGGCTGGAGATCGCGCACGGCATGACGTCGGAAGCCGCCGAACGCCAGCTGGCGGCCCTGGGCTACGAGGGACCGCAGACCGCGCTGAAGCACATGTCGGCCCTGGTCAATTTGAGCGGCCGGCGTGGCCGGGTGCAGTCGGTGCTGCTGCCCAGGCTGCTGAACTGGATGTCATACACACCCGACCCGGACGGCGGGCTGCTGGCCTACCGGCGGCTGTCCGAGGCGCTGTCCGGGGAGACCTGGTATCTGGCCACGCTGCGCGACAAGCCCGCGGTGGCCCGCCGGCTCATGCATGTGCTGGGGACCTCGGCGTATGTACCCGACTTGCTGATGCGCGCGCCGCGAGTCATTCAGGATTACGGCGACGGGCCGTCCGGTCCGCATCTGCTCACCACCGAGCCCGCCGCGGTGGCCCGCGCGCTGGTCGCCTCGGCCAGCCGTTACTCCGACCCGGTGCGCGCGATCGCCGGGGCACGCACGCTGCGCCGCCGCGAGCTGGCCCGCATCGCTTCCGCCGATCTGTTGGGCATGCTCGAGGTCACCGAGGTGTGCGCGGCGCTGACCTCGGTGTGGGTGGCGGTGCTGCAAGCCGCGCTGGACGCGATGATCCGGGCGAACCTGCCCGATGACGGCAAGGCGCCGGCGGCCATCGCCGTCATCGGCATGGGCCGGCTGGGTGGCGCCGAGCTGGGCTATGGATCCGACGCCGACGTGATGTTCGTCTGCGAACCCGCGCCCGGCGTCGAGGATGCCGCGGCCGTGCGCTGGTCGACCGGGGTGGCCGAGCAGGTGCGGGCGCTGCTGGGGACGCCCAGCATCGACCCGCCGCTGGAGGTCGACGCCAACCTGCGGCCCGAGGGCCGCCAGGGCCCGCTGGTGCGCACCCTGGCCTCCTACGCCGCCTACTACGAGCAGTGGGCCCAGCCGTGGGAGATCCAGGCGCTGCTGCGCGCGCACTCGGTCGCCGGCGACGTGGAGCTGGGCCAGCGGTTCCTGCTGATGGCCGACAAGACGCGGTATCCATCCGGCGGGGTGTCCAGCGAGGCGATGCAAGAGATCCGCCGGATCAAGGCCCGCGTCGATGCCGAACGATTGCCGCGCGGCGCGGACCCCAATACGCACACCAAGCTGGGCCGCGGGGGACTGGCCGACGTCGAATGGACCGTGCAGCTGCTGCAGCTGCGGCATGCCCACGAAATTCCCGAGCTGCACAACACCTCGACCCTGCAGTGCCTGGACGCCATCGCCGCGGCCCAGCTGGTTCCCGCCGACGAGGTGGAGCTGCTGCGGCACGCCTGGTTGACCGCCACCCGGGCCCGCAACGCGCTGGTGCTGGTTCGCGGTAAGCCCACCGATCAGCTACCCGGCCCCGGACGCCAGCTCAACGCAGTCGCGGTGGCCGCGGGCTGGCCGACCGATGAGGGTGGGGAATTCTTGGACAACTATTTACGGGTGACACGACGCGCAAAAGCGGTCGTGCGCAAGGTGTTCGGAAGTTGAGTCAGGAGGCCGGCGCGTTGGACGCCATATTCGAGGTGCTCAGCGCGACGGAAGCCGATCGCGTGACCGCGCTGTACGCGCCGTTGGCCGAGGCGGTCCGCGAACTCGTCGACGCCACCATCCGGACCGAGGCCGACGACGGCATCGTCGCCGAGGCCAAGTCGGCGATCGAGGCCGTCACCGCGTCGTTGCGGCAACGGACCCGTCCGCTCGGGGTGAGCTACCGCGTCAACGGTCGCCCGCTGCCGTTGGGCAACGCCGCGATCGGCGTCTGCAACCCCATCGCCCCGCCGATCGTCGTGCACCACCAGGGCGACGGGCGCTGCTTCAGTGAATTCGTCCTCGGGTCGGCTTACGAGGGGCCGCCCAAACTGGTGCACGGCGGCGTCAGCGCTTTGGTGCTCGACCACATGCTCGGTGAGGCCGCCAGCGAGGGGCTGTCCAAAGCGCGGTTCACCGGCACCATCACCGTGAAATATCTGCGCGGCACCCCGCTCGGGCCGCTTCGTTGCGAGGCCTGGGTGGACGGCAAGGAGGGCCGCAAAGTCTTTGCCCGCGGCACCATTTCGGATGCTGACGGGGTCACCGTCGAGGCTGAGGGAGTCTTCATCGAGCCGGCCTGGGCGCAGGAGGCGCAGTGAAGTTCTACATCAGCAGCGCCTTCCTGAACACCCGCGAGATCATCGAGCTCGCCAAGGCTGCCGACGAACTCGGTTACGACGGCATCGGTATCCCCGACCACGTGGTCAATCTCGAAACCCTGGATACCCCGTACCCGTACACCAAAGACGGGGAACGCCGTTGGCAGCCCTTCACCGACTGGCCCGACCCCTGGGTCCTGGTCGGGGCGCTCGCGCAGGTCACCACGCGGTTGCGGTTCGTCAACACCGTCTACATCCCTGCGATGCGCAACCCGTACTCGGCGGCCAAAGCCATTGGCACCGCTGCGGTTCTGGCGTCGGGCCGGGTGGAGCTAGGCATCGGCGTCGGCTGGTGCCGCGAGGAATTCGCTCTGATGGGCGAGCAATTCGAGGCCCGCGGCAAGCGCACCGACGAAATCATCGACTTGATGCGGGCGCTGTGGTCGCCGGGCTGGACCGAGTTCGACGGCCAGTTCTACCAAGCGCCGAGGCTGGAGATGCAACCCACTCCGCCACCGATACCGGTGTATGTCGGTGGCCTGTCCGACATCGCACTGCGCCGCGCCGCCCGCAACGACGGCTGGATCGGCGATTTGATCAAGTCCGAGCGGGCCATCGAGGCGGTCGGCCGGCTGCGCGAACTGCGCGCCGAAAACGGCTTGACCATGGACGATTTCACCATCTTGACACCGCTGACCGACGCCTTCACCACCGCCGACTATCAGCGCGTCGAGGACGCCGGTGTCACCGGCATCATCACCATGCCGTGGATGTTCTACGCCGGCCCAGATGCCAGCCTGGACGACAAGATCGACGGCATGCAGCGCTTCCGCAAGGACCTCGCGCTCGACGGCTAGGCGACACCTAATTCGGCGTCGCGGGGCACCTAACCGGCGGCGAAGGCACGCCGGCGCTACTTGCCATCGCTTATGTTTCGGGAACCCCTGCCCCGAACGGAGTCCAGATGCGTCCCACTATTTGCGTTGCGGCTGCCGCCGTCGCAGTGGTGGCCTTCGGCAGCGCGACGGACATCGACGCCTGCGCGTGGCCGTCAGCGGCCCCCGACAAGGACTGCGCTCGCCGCGGATAACAGCCGAGGCAGCAAAATGCGAAACCACCCGCGCGGCGATCTCCACGCGGGTGGTTTCGCGAACCGACTCAGACGTCGGACAACTCCCGCGGTCATCGGCTTAACTGTCACGTCATCGCCTTGCCCCATGCCACGTGCCCTTCGAAGCCACACGATGCCGATATCGTGCGGTAGCGGTCCCGGTAGTCGCGATAAGCTGCAACGTCGCCGTGTGCTTGTGCCAGCAGGGCGCGTAGCCGCAGAACCCAGGTATCATTCATGACAAATCCGGATTCGGTTGGAGTAGAAGATAAACGGTCGATCATCGTTTCGGCTTCACGGATATCGGCATCGCCGCCCCTCATGAGTAGCACAGTCACGAGCGCGGAAATCGCCGCCCCGCGTATCACCATTTCGCCGGAAGAGACCAGATCATCGACGGTTGCGCGACCAATTGCGATGGCGTCGTTCAGGTCTCCGGCTTCGGCCTTCAACAGTGTCCTGTCGATGTCGACAATCGATACGCCGAGCAGGTTGCGCTGCTGCAATTGCGCCGCGCGGCCCTCGGTGATCAGCTCTATGCCGGCACCGTGATCCGCGGGTGCGGTGCGCGTCAGGACAAGCCCGCGAGCCACCTGAGCGAGCGCCAATGCCACTGCATCGCCGGATTTTTCGGCATAGTGGAGCACATCATCGGTCTCGGCTAGCGACGCGGCATCCGGAACCAGCAGTCCGTTCGTGACGGAAAGAGAGTAGCCGTAGGTGATCACGATGACAATTGCCGCATCGGCAAGCTCTCGCTGTATCGCGATAGCGCGTCTCAGATCGGCGCGCCAAGTGCGGTCGCCGAGACACGCCCGGGCCAGAGCACGGTAGAGCAACGCGACCGCCAGGGGAGACCCCAATCCCCACTTCGCAATGTTGCCCTTGAAGGCGTCGTCGGCCAGCAGATCGGTCACGGCCTGCGCCACGCGGAGCGCTTCGCTCGCCTCACCGGCGTGCAACTTGGCGAACATCGGTGCCGACATCACCACGAACATGCTCATCGGATCGTCGACCGAATCGAACAGGGCTATCTGTTCAGAAGCCAACCGTGCGGACTCGCTGTGGCGGTTGGCCATCGTCAACGACAACGTGGCACCCGATAGGCCGGCGGCCAGCAAGGGTCGGTTACCGGATGCGGCGCACAGTGTTCGCAGTTCGTCGAATGTGGTGTCGTCAACGCCGCTGCCCACTCGCCATGCGGTCTGGCACAACATCGCTCTGGGGTAACTGCGCAACGCAGCACGATCGGGAAGGTCGGATGGGAGCATGTCGGCCACCTGGCGAGCGCGTTCCCAATTGCGCCGCGCCGCAGCGACGTCTCGCCCCATCAGCCAGGCGCCGGCCCGCATGCGCCATGCGTACGCGGCGGACAGGTCGCCAGCGGCTTCCCGGTGCTCGGCGATCAACGCGGCGTTATCGTCCGCCGATCCTGGATCCTGCTTCTCCATCACCGTGGCCAACCGGCGATGCAGCTCGGCTCGGTCGGACTTGAGCTGCGACTCGTAGGCGACCGCGCGTATCAGCGGGTGCCGAAACGCGTATTCGGTGCGCGCACCGGCCATCGCCGGCTCGATCAGCTCCGCCTCGATCAGAGAATTCACCTCGGGGTCGTCGACCAGGCTGACCAACAAGGCTGCATCAGGCCGGGAACCGATCACCGCCGCGGCGTTCAGGGTCCTCTTCGCTTGGGGCGCAAGCCGATCGATGCGAGAGGCCAGGGTGGCCTGCAGGGACGCCGGCACCCGAACATCGGCCACATCCCTGGCGCACCGGTAGCTTCCCCGGCTGCCGTCGAGGACACCGCGTTCCGCCAGGTCCCGCACCATCTCCTCAGCGAAAAACGGGTTCCCGGAAGCATTTTCGGTGACCAGGGTGCTGACGTCGGATACCGACTGGTCGTGCCCGAGTAGCTCGGCTACCAACGCTGAGGTCTCGGAATCACTCAGCGGCGCAAGAGCAAAGACCTGGGAGCCGTCGATGTTTGTCAAAGCGCCGCGGTATTCGGGACGGTAGGTGACAAGCGCCAACGAGGCGGTTTGGGGGAGTACCGCGAGGAAGTCGGCCAGCATGGATTCACTGGCCTCGTCGATCCAGTGCACGTCCTCGATAACGTAGATCGCTGGTGTCCGACGAGACAACACGATGCCGTGGATAAGTGCGGTCAACCGCCGGCGTCGGGCATCGGGGTCGATGCCGGGCAGCGTCTCGTCGGGACCGGCGATACCGAGCAGGTCGTCCAAGAGCAGCAGGTCTTGCTGGTCGGCGGCGGGAATTTGTGAACGTATTCGTGTGCGGGCTGCGCTGTCGTCGAGGTCCCGTATGCCCGTCACCGACCGCAGCAGCCGCGACACCAGTTGGAACGAGACCTCGCTGGTGTGCGATTCGCAGTAAGCCCGCCACACTTCGACTCCGCCGGTTCTGGCCGACGCGGTGATCTCCTGCACGAGTCGGCTCTTGCCGATTCCCGCGGGCCCGGCCACCGCAAGCACCCCGCCATGCCCATCGGCGGCCCGAGCCAATAAACCTTCAGCAGCGGCGATCTCCCAACGCCGGCCAACGAGACTCGACGTCGTGCCGGCGACCGGGGCATCACGGGCCGGCACGGCGACTAATCGCCGGGCCTGGATCGGCTGATCGTTGCCCTTGATCCGGACCAGCTCCGGCTCGCCGAGGACTGCAATGCGTTCGACTAACCGCGCGGTCGATGCGCTGAGCATCACACCGTTCGGCGGCGCGACGGACTCCATCCGCTGCGCCATGCCGACCTGGTCTCCGATCGCGGTGTAACCCACAGCGGCCGAACCGATCTCGCCAGCGATCACCTGACCCGAGTTCAGTCCTACCCGCAATTGCAACTCGACAGCGTCGCGCTCGCTGACCTTGCCGGCAAGTCGGCTCATCGCCTGCTGGATGCCGAGCGCCGCCAGACATGCGCGTACGGCGTGATCCTCCAATGCCGCCGGCGCACCGAACAGCGCCATAATCCCGTCACCGGTGAACTTGTCCAGCGTGCCGCCGTAGCGCTGGACGACAGCAGAAGCCAGGTCGACCAGTTCGGCCATGATTTCCCGCAGGCGCTCCGCGCCCACGGTCGCGGCGATATCCATCGAATGAACCACGTCGGCGAACAACACCGTTACTTGCTTGTACTCAGCCGATCGGTTCACGTGGATGACCGGCCTACCGCACTCGTGACAGAACTTGGAGTTCGGCGACAGCTCGGTCCCGCACGAATCACACGGCCCCGCCGTCTGTTGCGCGCCGCGAATCCGGTCACCCACGTTCGATATCGTGTCACCGCTGGTCTACCGTGTTCGCAATATTGTGGCGCCGATATCACGGCAGTCGGATGAAGTCGGCGGCCTCAACGCCCGCAAAATGAAACCACCCGCGCGGCAATCGCCACGCGGGTGGTTTCGTCAACCCGACTCGAAGGACAGCGCGGACTCGCCGGATCTAGAGGGCAGACTCTCACCCCCGTCTTGTGACCTCGGGCACACCAGCATGCCATTTTGTCGGTATGCTCATACCATATTGCCATATCGACTTAGCTTTCAACGGTGGAGGGCGACAGCAGCTATGGAACCGTGGCGCGGCAAACTTTCAGAGCTTCAGGGCGTTGTTCGAGGGCCGGTCTTCACGGCTGACGACGCGGGTTACAGCAGCGAAGTGGCGGTGTTCAATACGGCGGTACGACACCGGCCCGCCGTTGTGGTCGGCGCCGTCGACGCCGCGGACGTAGCCGAGGCGGTGACGTTCGCGGTCGAGCACGGTCTAAATGTCGCCGTCCTCAACACCGGTCATGGACCGACGGTGGCGGCCGATGCGGACACATTGATGATTACCACCGGACGGATGTCCGGCCTCACCATCGATGCCGACAACCGTTGGGCACGCGTCGAAGCCGGAGTGCGCTTCGGTCAGCTGGTGCAAACCGCCGCGAAGTACGGGCTGGCCCCGTTGCCCGGTTCCTCGCCCGGTGTCGGCGTCGTCGGCTACACCCTCAGCGGCGGTGCGAGTTCGACGATGGGCCGCAAGTACGGCTGGGCGGCCGATCATGTCAGCGCCATCGAGGTGGTCACCGCTGATGGCGAATTACGATGTGTCTCACCGCAATACGAATCCGATTTGTTCAGTGCGCTATTGGGCGGGAAAAGCAACTTCGGTGTCGTCGTGGCGATGAAGTTCGCGCTCTTTCCGGTGACGCAGTTGTACGCGGGCGCGTTGTTCTTCTCCGGTGATCACAGCCGGCAGGTGTTGCAGGCCTACCGGGAGCTCACCGCATCGGCGCCCGACGAGCTGACCACCGGCCTCGCCCTGCTGAATCTGCCGCCGCTGCCGGGACTTCCGCCGTTCATGCAGGGCCAGTTGACGGTATCGGTGCGAGTCTCCTACGTAGGTGACGCTGATGCGGGTGCCCGGCTGATCGAGCCGCTGCGCCACGCGGCTCCGGTGCTGGCGGACACGGTGGCCGACATCCCGTACACCCAGTTCGCCACGATCAGCAACGATCCGACCGATCCCGCGCCGGCGGTCGAGCATTTCGGGCTGCTCCGGGAACTGACCGAGGACACCGTCAAGGCGATCGTCGATGTGGTCGGTCCCGGTTCAGGCAGCACGGCCAATATCGTCGACATCCGGCACCTGCAAGGGGCTTTCAGCAATCCGGCGCCGTTTCCCAACGCGGTGGGGGCGCGTGATGCCGCGTATGCGATGTTCGCGCTGACCGTCGTGCCGCCCGGGCAAGAAGTGGCGGCCTACCGCGACTCCGGCCGCGCTCTTCTTGCAGCGCTACGGCCTTGGCTGCACAACGGGTCCAACCCGAGTTTCATCGGTCCCGCCGACGCGGTCGAGGGGCGCACCATGCTGGCCTACGACCCGGAGGTCTACCAACGACTGCGGGCGGTCAAGGCGCTCTACGATCCGCTCAACAGGTTCCGGCTCAACCACAACATCCCGCCGGCCTTCGCCGCCTGAGCTCTACCGGTGGTTGCCTAGCGGCGGTATAGCCGTACCATAGATCCATGCCTGTTGAACGTCGAACACGTCGGGCCGGCGGAGCGCGACGGACCGCGGTGATCGAAGCGGCCGCCGGGGTGCTGGCCGAGCGAGGTTACGAAAACACCCGCTTCGCCGATGTCGCGGAGGCGAGCGGGTCGGCGATCAGCACGCTGCAGAACTATTTCGGTTCACGCGAGGACATGCTGATCGAGGCGATGCGGCATGCCACCGAGATCGAGGTGTCGGCTCTCGAGGCGGTGGCAGACGCCGAGAACGACCCGTGGAATCGCCTGGTGGCGATGATCGACCGCAACCTGAATACGCCGGTGCGCAACCATCAGTTGCTGATCGAATTCTGGCGCTCGGGCATCCGAGACAAAGAATTGCGGGACTACGCCGAAGAAGGTTGGTCGCGTTACCGGGCGCCGTTCGTGCGCACTGTGATCGAGGGGCGCGACGCCGGTGTGTTCGCGCCGGTGGTCGGTCCCGAAGATGTCGTCGATCTGCTGTTCGCCGCACTGGTCGGCGCGATGATCCCGCGGGTGCTGCGCTTTCCCGGCCCATCGGCGGACCGCTTTCGGACGGCGCTGCTCCGACAGGTCGCCGAGATGCTGGGACGCCCCGGATACCAGTAAGCCACCCGGTGAGCGATCGCGGCGGCGATGCTCAACCGGGTGGCCTACCAGATGGCTACGTCAACCGACTTAGACGTCGTAGTAGAGCGCGAATTCGTAAGGGTGCGGCCGGATTTGGACCGGCATGATCTCGTTCTCGCGCTTGAAGTTGATCCACGTCTCGATGAGGTCGGGCGTGAACACGCCGCCCTCGGTGAGGTATTCGTGGTCTTCTTCCAGCCGGTCGATCACCGCAGACAGCTGCGTGGGCGCCTGCGGAATGTTGGCGGCCTCCTCGGGCGGCAACTCGTAGAGGTCCTTGTCGACCGGCGCCTGCGGCTCGATCTTGTTCTTGATGCCGTCCAGGCCGGCCATCAGCATGGCCGAGAACGCCAGGTACGGGTTGCCCGAGGAGTCGGGACAACGGAACTCGAGCCGCTTGGCCTTCGGGTTGGCGCCGGTGATCGGGATGCGGACGCACGCCGACCGGTTGCGCTGGCTGTAGACCAGGTTGATCGGTGCCTCGTAGCCCGGCACCAGGCGCTTGTAGGAGTTCACCGTCGGGTTGGTGAAGGCCAGCAGCGACGGCGCGTGGTGCAGCAGGCCGCCGATGTAGTGGCGGGCGGTGTCCGACAGGCCGGCGTAGCCGGTCTCGTCGTACATCAGCGGGCTGCCGTCCTTCCACAGCGATTGGTGGCAGTGCATGCCCGACCCGTTGTCACCGAACAGCGGCTTGGGCATGAACGTGACGGTCTTGCCGTTCTGCCAGGCCGTGTTCTTGACGATGTATTTGTACAGCATCATGTCGTCGGCCGCGTGCAGCAGCGTGTTGAACTTGTAGTTGATCTCGGCTTGGCCGCCGGTGCCCACCTCGTGGTGGCCCTTCTCCAGGCTGAAGCCGGCCCTGATCAGGTTGGACAGCATCTTGTCGCGCAGGTCGACGTAGTGGTCGACAGGGGCGACGGGGAAGTAGCCACCCTTGGGACGAACCTTATAGCCGCGGTTCGGGCTGCCGTCGAGCTCGTTCGGCGAGCCGGTGTTCCACCAGCCCGCGATCGCGTCGATCTCGTAGAACGAGCCGTTGGTGCGCGAGTCGAAGCTCACCGAGTCGAAGATGTAGAACTCGGCCTCGGCGCCGAAGTACGCGGTGTCCGCGACGCCGGTGCTGATCAGGTAGTTCTCCGCCTTGCGCGCGATGTTGCGCGGGTCGCGCGAGTACGGCTCCAGCGTGAACGGGTCGTGCACGAAGAAGTTGAGGTTCAGCGTCTTGGCTTCGCGGAACAGGTCGATCTGCGCGGTCGCGGGGTCGGGCAGGAGCAGCATGTCCGATTCGTGAATGGACTGGAATCCGCGAATCGACGAGCCGTCAAAAGCTAAGCCGTCCTCAAAAACGCTCTCGTCGAAGAATGAAATCGGAATTGTGAAGTGCTGCATGATGCCGGGCAGGTCACAAAACCGGACGTCGACAAATTCGACGTTTTCGTCCTTGGCGAGTTTGAAGACGTCGTCGGGCGTCGTTTCCGTCACAGAATGCTCCTTTACTTGGTGAGATCCGCGGCCTGACGCTATGGAGCAGATGTTGCCCGTCAGTCAACCCGATGTTGCGCGCACGTTACGTGACCATGCCACACGCTAAAAGTGGCCGCGTCGGCGGCGGGTTCTATTGTGGGGCCATGGATCGCAAGATCGTATCTTTTCTGCTCACGGGGCGCACCGTCAGCCGTTCCGAACCGGCCGGACGGTCGGGGTATCCGGACTCCGGTCCGGCGCAATGATGGCGGAATCACGATCCGCATATCCCGGTGAAAAGCTGGGGCTGCCGGAGCGCGGGCCGGGGTCGTTGGCGCCGATGGGGCGCCGACTGGCCGCGCTGATGATCGACTGGTTGATCTCTTACGGTCTGGCCGCGCTGGCCATGCGGTTCGGCTTGTACTCTCACCAGGCGCTGGCCACCGCGGTCCTGGTGATCTGGTTCGTGCTGGGCGTGGTCTCGCTACGCCTGTTCGGGTTCACCCCCGGCCAGTTGGCGCTGCGCCTGCAGGTGGTGACGGTGGACGGACGCGGGTCGGTGGGCACCGGCCGGGCGGTGGTGCGCGGCGTGCTGCTCGGGACGGTGGTCCCCGCTTTGTTCACCGACTGGGACGGCCGCGGAATGCAGGATCGGCTGACCGCGACGGCCGTGGTGCGCCGCTGACTCGATGGCGGCAAAGCCGCTGAAAGTGCGCGCTACTTGCGCCGCACGGTGCGCTGCACCCCGCGCATCTTGCCCGCGTTGGGCAGCGGGCCCTTGGGCATGACGGCGGCGCCGGCTCGTGATCCGAGGGCGGCCAGCCGCGACTCGAGGGTGTCCATCTGCTTGACGGTGATGTTGGCCGGCAGCCGGGTGAGGTGGCGCTCCAGCTTGGCCAGCGGAACCTCGCCGTCGCCGTTGCCGACGATGATGTCGTAGATCGGCACGTCCCCGATCAGCCGGGCGGTGCGCTTTTTCTCCTGCGCCAGCAGCGGCCGCACCCGGGTCGCGGTTCCCTCGCCGACCAGGATGACGCCGGGCCGGCCGATCACCCGATGCACCGCGTCGAAGTGGCCGGTCGCGGCCACTCCGGGAGTCACCCGCCATTTACCTCGCAAGTTGTCCAAAGCCCATGCGGCGGCCCCGGTTTGGCCTTCGGCCTTGCGGTAGACCGACTTCTGAGCGCGGCGGCCGAACACGATGAACGCGACCAGCGCGCCCAGAACCACGCCGAGCGGGATCAGGGTGATCATCGTCAACCCGCCAGCCCAGATACCGACCCCCACCGAGATGCCCACGATCAGCACAAAGGCGCCGATCATGTACGGCAGTAGGCGCTTGTCCTCCCGGCGCTGCATGTTGAACGCCTGCCACAACTGGGTGCGGCGCTCCCGCGCGGCGGCTTTGCGGGCGGCCTGCGCCTGCGCTCGGGCGGCCTTGTTCTCAGCGGCGGTGCGGGGTTTAGCCATAGTCAAAGAATACGTAGCGCGAGCCAGTGCCAAACGCCGCTACCGTGCCGCGGTATCGGAGGCGCGGCTGCGGGCGGCCTGCTCATAGAGCCGTCCCGCGCGATACGACGAGCGCACCAGCGGTCCGGCCAGCACCCCGGCGAAGCCCAACTCCTCGGCGTGCTGGGCGAACTCGACGAATTCCTCCGGCTTTACCCAACGGTCGACGGGATGGTGACGCGCCGACGGGCGCAGGTACTGAGTGATGGTGATGATGTCGCAGCCGGCGTCATGCAGGTCGGCCAGGGCGGTGCGCACCTCGTCGGGTGTTTCGCCCAGGCCGAGGATGAGGTTGCTCTTGGTGACCAGCCCGAAGTCGCGCGCCGCGGTGAGCACGTCCAGGCTGCGCTGGTAGGTGAAGGCGGGCCGGATCCTTTTGAAGATGCGCGGCACGGTTTCCACGTTGTGCGCCAAGACTTCCGGGCGTGACGCGAACACCTCGGCCAGCCGGGTGGGCTCGCCGTTGAAGTCCGGGATCAACAGCTCGACGCCGGTCGACGGGTTGAGTTCCTTGATGGCGCGCACCGTCTCGGCGTACAGCCAGGCTCCGCCGTCGGGTAGGTCGTCGCGGGCCACGCCGGTGACCGTGGCGTAGCGCAGTCCCATCGTGCGCACGCTGTCGGCGACCCGCCGCGGCTCGTCGCGATCCAGGTCCGCGGGTTTTCCGGTGTCGATCTGGCAGAAGTCGCAGCGACGGGTGCACTGGTCACCGCCGATCAAAAAGGTGGCCTCGCGGTCCTCCCAGCATTCGAAGATGTTGGGGCAGCCGGCCTCTTCGCAGACTGTGTGCAGTCCCTCGCGCCGGACCAGGCTCTTGAGCTGGGTGTACTCCGGGCCCATCCGGGCGCGCACCCTGATCCACGGCGGTTTGCGCTCGATCGGGGTCTCGGCGTTGCGCACTTCCAGGCGCAGCAGCTTGCGTCCTTCGGGTGCGACAGTCACATCGCAGATGCTACGCGCGCGGCCGCGGTGTTTCGCTCGGCGACGATGCCGGCCGGGACGGTGGGGAGAGCCGGGCAAATGCTGCCGACCGGAAGCATCCCATCCAGGGCGTCGCAGACCGCGTCGGCAACCGTGGTCTGGACATCCTCGACCGACACTGGGCGGCGCAGTTCGGCCGACAACGACGTCACTCCGGCGTCGCTGATGCCGCACGGCACGATGGCGCTGAAGGCGTCCAGGTCGCAATCGCAGTTGAGGGCGAAGCCGTGCAGGGTGGTCGCCCGCGACACCCGGACGCCGATGGCAGCAACCTTGCGGTCGGGCCGGCCGTCGGTACCCGGTACCCACACCCCGGACCGGCCGTGCACCCGGACCGCATCCAGGCCCAGGTCGGCGCACACCTTGATGAGCGCCTCTTCCAGGCGCCGCACGTAGTTCACCACGTCGAGCGGCTCGGCCAGGCCGATGATCGGATACCCGACCAACTGGCCGGGGCCGTGCCAGGTGATCTTGCCGCCGCGGTCGGTGTCGATGACCGGGGTGCCGTCCACTGGCCGTTCGTGCGGCTCGGTGCGTCGGCCGGCGGTGTACACCGCGGGGTGCTGCAGCAGCAGCAGCGTGTCGCTGCCGCCGGCCACCCGGGCGTCGGCCAGGTCGCGTTGCTGCTGCCAGGCCACGCGGTAGTCGACGGTGCCGAGCTGGCGGACATCGATCAAGCCCTGGCTGGACCGGATGGAATCGATCACGTCCGCGACGGTACTCGGCCCGGGGCGGCCGGGCACAATCCAGGTCTGGCCGCGGCGCTAGTCGTGGTCGCGGTGGGCGGTCGCGTAGCTGAGGGCCTCGCCAATGGTGTTGTGGTGGAAGACGAAACCGGCGCGCTCCAGCGCGGACGGAATGGCACGCTGCCCCGCCAGCAGGGCCTCCTCGGCGAACTCGCCCAGCGCGGCCCGGACGGCAAAACCGGGCATCATCAACGGGGTTGGGCGATTGACCGCCCGGCCGAACGCGGTGGTGAACTCGGCGTTGGTGACCGGCGCCGGCCCGGTCATGTTCACCGGGCCGGACAGCGCGGGATTGAAGATCGCGAACAACAGCGCGCGCACTTCGTCTTCCAGTGTGATCCACGACATGTATTGCCGCCCGCCGCCCAGCCGGGCGCCCAGGCCGGTGCGGAACAGCGGCCGCAACCGAGCCAACACACCACCGGCGGCGGAGAACACCAGCCCGGTGCGGGCCAGCACCACGCGGGCGCCGCTGTATTGGGCCGGCAACGTGGCGGCTTCCCAGTCCTGGCACAGCCGGGCCAGGAAACCCGTTCCGGCACGGTCGTTTTCGTCGACCACCCGGTCCTTGGTGTTGCCGTAGAAGCCCACCGCGCTGGCATTGACCATGGTCGGCACGCCCGCATCGGCGACCGCGTGCGCCAGCACTTCGGTCGGGCCGATGCGGCTGTCGCGCAGGCACTGCTTGAAGGCGCCGGACCACCGCCGCTTGCCGATGTTGACGCCGCACAGATTGACGACGGCGTCGACGTCGGTGATCGTCTCGGGATCCAGGTCGCCGCTCTCGGGATTCCAGTGCAGCTCGTCGGCGTTCGCGGGCGCCCGGCGCACGATGCGCAGCACCCGGTGATCAGAGGCGCGCAGGGCCGCGGCCAGAGCCGAGCCGATCAGGCCGGACGAACCCGCAATCGCGATGACGGCCTTCTGATCAGCGCGAGCCACGTTCGCTTTTCCTTCTCAGAGCCCGAGGTCGGCCTCGAAGGCTCCCTCTTCCAGCCGGTGCTTGATGGTGGTCAGGAAGCGGCCGGCGTCTGCGCCGTCGATCAGCCGGTGGTCATAGGTGAGCGGTAGATAGCAGATCGAGCGGACACCGATCGATTCGTTGCCGCTGTCGTCGACCACTACCCGCGGCCGCTTGACGATGGCGCCGGTGCCCAGCATGGCGGCCTGCGGCGGAACCAGGATCGGGGTGTCGAACAGCGCGCCCTGGCTGCCGATGTTGGTGATGGTGAAGGTGCCGCCGGACAGTTCGTCGGGTTTCAGGTTGCCCGACCGGGCGCGAGCGGCGATGTCGGCGATCGCCCGGGCCAACCCGGCCAGGGACAGGTCACCGGCGTTGTGCACGACGGGGGAGAGCAGTCCCTGTTCGGTGTCGACCGCGAAGCCGAGGTGCTCGGCGTCGTAGTAGGTGATCTCCTTGGTTTCCTCGTTGTAGCTCGCGTTGATGTTGGGGTGGACCTTCAGCGCGTCGATCACCGCCCGGGCGATGAACGGCAAGAAGGTCAGGTTCACCCCCTCGCGCTCGGCGAAGGCCGCCTTGGCTCTGGCCCGCAAACCGACCAACTTGGTCATGTCGACCTCGTGGGTCTGGGTGAGTTGGGCGGTGGCCTGCAGGGATTCGCGAGTCTTGTTGGCGGTGATCTGACGGATCCGGCTGGCCTTCTGGGTGGTGCCCCGCAGGTGCGCCAGCGCCGGAGCCGGGGTGGGCGCCGAAGGGGCCTTCGCGGCTGCGGGTGCGGGCGTGGCCGGCGCCTGGGCCGCCGGCTCTGGTGGCCGTTGCTTCTGCTCGGCGGCGGCCAGCACGTCCTGCTTGCGGATGCGACCGCCCACCCCGGTGCCGGTGATCGAGGTCAGGTCGATGTTGTTCTCGGCGGCCAGTTTTCGCACCAGCGGCGTCACGTACGGCACGCCATCGGTGCTCGGGCCGGCCGGCTGGGCTGACGGCTGCGACTGTGCCGGTTGAGGTTTGGGCTGCGGCGCGGGTTGGGGCTGCGGCGCGGGTTGGGGCTTGGGCTGCGCCTGGGGTTGGGGTGCCGGTTCAGGCTTGGGTTCCGGCTTGGGTTCGGGCTTCGGTTCGGGCGGAGGCTGGGGGGCGGCAGGAGCCGCCGGAGCGGCGGCGTCGGAACTCGTTCCGACGCGCGCCAGCTCGCCGCCGACCGGCACGGTGGCGTCTTCCTCGGCGGTGATGCTGATCAGGACACCGGC
>NZ_LZKU01000155.1 GCF_001672975.1 Mycobacterium sp. 1465703.0 | reverse complement strand
CCTGCCCGGCTTAACCAGCAGCAGATCGACGAGCTGCAGCAGCAATACCGGATTGCTGACGTATTGCCGCTGACCCCGATGCAGCAAGGGCTGCTCTTCCACGCCAGCGCCGCGCAGGGCAACGGTGATGCCGTCTATGCGATGCAGCTGGATATCACGTTGACCGGCCCCCTCGACCAGCATCGGTTGCGCGAAGCCGTGCGCACAGTAGTCAGCCGGCATCCCAACCTGGCCGCCCGGTTCTGCCAACAATTCGACGAGCCGGTCCAGATAATCCTCACCGATCCCGAGACGCCCTGGCGGTATGTCGACCTGGACGGCGTCGACGTCGAGGACAAAATAACGTCGCTGTGCGCGGCCGAACGCGCGGCGGTCTGCGACCTCACCGACCCGCCGGCGTTTCGGGTGGCGTTGATCCGCACCGCGCAACAACAGCACCGGATTGTGCTGACCTCGCACCACATCGTGCTCGATGGCTGGTCGTTGCCGCTCCTGCTGCAGGAAATCTTCGCCGGCTATTACGGCCAACGGCTGCCCGCGCCGGTCCCGTATCGCAGGTTTGTCACCTGGCTGGCCGACCGAGACCTTGACGCCGCCGACGCGGCCTGGCGTCAGGTGTTGGCCGGCTTTGACACCCCCACGTTGGTGGGTCAGGGCCGGGGGCAGCTCGGGCCACGGGGCGCTACAACATATCGTTTAGCGGCCGAGATCACGCGAGCCCTTGGGGAGCTGGCCCGTTCGCAGCACACCACCGTCAACACCGTGATGCAGGCCGCCTGGGCGTTACTGCTGAGCTCGCTGACCGGCCACCCTGACGTCGCCTTCGGTGTCGCGGTCTCGGGTAGGCCGACCGACATCGTCGGGGCGGAGTCGATGGTGGGCCTGTTGATCAACACGGTGCCGGTGCGCGCGCGCATCGCACCGACAACCACCACCATCGACCTGCTCGAGCAACTGCAAAGTGCCCACAACGACACACTTGAGCACCAACACCTGGCGCTAAACCACATTCACCGCATCGCCGGCCATGACCAACTGTTCGACACCCTGTTCGTGTTCCAAAACCATCCGATCGATACCGAAGCGCCGCTGGGCGTTGACGGGTTGAACATCGCCGCGCTCGGCAGCCGCGAGTACAACCACTACCCGCTGACGGTCCAAGCCACCCCCGGCAACCAACTGGGCCTGCGCGTCGAATACGACACTGATGTGTTCGATGCGGCCGGCGTCCAAACGCTGATCGACCGGTTGGAGCGGGTGTTGGTGGCGATGGCTGTCGATCCGGCGCGGCGGCTGTCGTCGGTGGATGTGCTTGATGCTGCTGAGTACGTGCGTTTGGGTGGGTGGGCCAACCGGGCGGTGTTGGGCGCGCCGGTGTCGGTGTCGGCGTCGATTCCGGAGGTGTTTGCCGCGCAGGTGGCCCATGCCCCGGAGGCGGTGGCGATCACCTTCGGCGGCCGGTCTATGAGCTACCGCGAGCTGGATGAGGCGGCGAACCGGTTGGCGCGCTTGTTGGCCGGCGTCGGTGCGGGTCCGGGACAGTGTGTGGCGCTGCTGTTTTCGCGGTCGGCCGAGGCGGTCGTGGCGATTCTGGCGGTGTTGAAGACCGGGGCGGCGTATCTGCCGATCGACCCGGCGGTGCCGGCGGCGCGCATCGCATTCATGGTCGGCGATGCCGCGCCGATCGCCGCGATCACCACAGCAGACCTATGTCCGCGGCTGGACGGATATGGCCTGCTAGTCATCGATGTTGAAGACCCCCGCATCCTGACCTATCCGGGTACGGGCTTGCCGGCTCCGGCCGTCGAGGAAATCGCTTACCTGATCTATACCTCGGGTACCACCGGTGTCCCCAAAGGAGTGGCCATCACTCACCAGAACGTGATCCAGCTGCTGGACGCCGCGGCAGGTGACCTGCCGATGGTGGGGCAGGTGTGGTCGCAGTGGCACTCGTTGGCTTTCGACGTCTCGGTGTGGGAGATCTGGGGTGCGCTGCTGGGTGGTGGACGGTTGGTGGTGGTGCCCGAGTCGGTGACTCGCTCACCAGAAGACCTGCACGCCTTGCTGATTCGCGAACAGGTCAGTGTGTTGAGCCAGACGCCGTCGGCGTTTTATGCGCTGCAAACCGCCGATGCGATGGCACCTGAGCTCGGACAGCAGCTGAAGCTGCAGACGGTGATATTCGCCGGTGAGGCGTTGGAACCTCACCATCTCGGTGCGTGGATGGACAATCACCCGGGGTTGCCGCGGCTGATCAATATGTATGGCACCACCGAGACGACGGTGCACGCGTCGTTGCGGGAGATCGTCGAGGCCGACGTCGACAGCAATGCCAGCCCGATCGGGGTGCCGTTGGCGCATCTGGGTTTTTTTGTGCTGGATGGGTGGTTGCGTCCGGTGCCGGCCGGTGTGGTGGGGGAGTTGTATGTGGCCGGTCGAGGCGTCGGTGTGGGGTATGTGGGCCGGGCGGGGTTGACCGGGTCGCGGTTTGTGGCGTGTCCGTTCGGGAGTGCGGGACAACGGATGTATCGCACCGGAGACCTGGTGCGGTGGTGTGCTGATGGGCAGTTGGAGTATCTGGGGCGTGCCGATGAGCAGGTCAAGATCCGCGGATATCGCATCGAGCTGGGCGAAGTCCAGTCCGCGTTAAGCGGTGTGGCGGGGGTTGAGCAGGCGGTGGTGGTGGCCCGCGAGGACCGCCCCGGCGATAAGCGCCTGGTGGGCTATATCACCGGGACCGCTGATCCGGTCGTGGTGCGCGCGGCGTTGGCGGAGCGGTTACCGGCCTATATGGTGCCGGCCGCGGTGGTGGTGCTTGACGAGTTGCCGGTGACGGTCAACGGCAAGCTGGACAAGCGCGCGCTGCCGGCCCCGGACTATAAGGACGTCAACCGTTTTCGCGCTGCGGGCACCCCGGTCGAGGAGGTGTTGGCGGGGGTGTTCGCTCAGGTGCTGGGTGTGCAGCGGGTTGGGGTGGATGACTCGTTCTTCGACCTGGGTGGGGATTCGTTGTCGGCGATGCGGTTGGTGGCCGCGATGAATAAGTCGTTGGGTGCTGGTCTTTCGGTGCGG
>NZ_LZKU01000154.1 GCF_001672975.1 Mycobacterium sp. 1465703.0 | reverse complement strand
ACGATCCGCGCCGGTGGCGGCCCGTCGCCGCCGCCCATCACCGAGCCGACCGTCGCGATCGCCTGCAATGCGGTGAAAATGCCTTCTCCGGTAGCCGTTTTCGGAGCCGGCTGCAGACTGTCGATGCCCGCCTTCACCGCGCCGCGGTTGGTCGTCGGCGGAACCAGCAGCGTGGCGTTGGCGGCGAACTCCACCAGGCCCAGGTTGATCGCCGGGGTCAGCTGCTCGGCGAATTGCTTGCCGGCCTCCTTGGCCGCCGCCAGTCGGTTGGGCGGCACGTCGTTGGACGCCATCGACTCCGAGACGTCGATCACCAGCATCACCACCGCGCGGTTGCGCGGGATGCGCATGTCGTGGGTGGGGGTGGCCAGCGCGATCGTCAAAAACACCAGGCACAGCAGCGATATGGCGATCGGCAGGTGCCGCCACGGCGACTGTGCAACCGGGGCCTCGGTGTACCGGTGCAGGCGTTGGCGGCGCCGGGCCGCGACGTAGACGTAGAGGCCCAGCAGGGCCAGCGGCACCAATCCGAACAACAACAGGGCGGGACGCTGGAACCCGTAGAGCGGTAACGGGCCGATACCGGGAAGCGTCATGCGGCACGCCTCACCAACAGCGATCCGCGTGGTACCGCCATCGGCTCACCTCCCGATCTGGCCGCCTCCTCGAACTCCGGCGGATGCTGCCGCCAGTAAAGATGAGACTTGTTTACCCGTCAAACGGCGAGTGCGGTCGACGCCAGTGAAACCAAGGACGCGCCCTGACCCGGGCGCTCGCGGGCCGGGCTCGCCGATCAATCCTGATCGGTGAAATCCGTGGCGTGAGCTCGATGGGCGCGCCGTGCGGAGTGCGGTCGGCGGCGTGGTCCCTATCGACGTGGAGACCTTCCGACCACGGCGGGCTGCGCCGCGTTCGAGTACACCCCCAATGAGACCGCTCCCGTCGTCCGCCGAATAGTTGACGCGGGCGGCATTCTCGTGGGTAAGGCAAACATGACCCAGTTTGCAATTGGGTTGGTCGTGGCCGGGCCGTGGCCTGGCCGCGCCAGACGGCAACGAGATGTCGTTTTGCATGCGAGCTATTGGCGCATCGATGACACGCCCGCAGTGGTCGCACACCAAAGTAATTGCTGCGCAAGCAGCCTGACTATTTGGCGCTTCCTGGTCGCCGCGTCAAGAAAACAAGTGTCGTGGCGGCGTCGTCAAGGATTTTCTCGGACGCGACGTCGTACTCGGCCACCGCCACACTCACGATCGCGGGGCCCTGCCCGTCGCTGGCGCCGCTGTCGCGGAACGCCTCGATGGCGGCTCGGGACTCCCAACTCTCAAACACGTTGATCCGGCTTGGCTCGATGAGGTCGGCCGACAGCGAGAAATCAAGGCAACCGGGCGTTCGGCGGGCTTGGCGCACCACCTCGACCCATCCGGACAGGTACTCGTCGCGCTTGGTTGGGTCGACGACTACGTGACCTGCCACAATGACCACGAGATCCTCCTCGTCCGGTGCCGTACTAAGCACGGTGATAGCGACCCGCAGAGAGACCAAAGACGTACCGCTCGACGCCCGGGGTGCTGATGCGGCGAGTGTATATGGACAGCCGTACGAAACCGCCTACGGCGCAACGGTGATCCCTGTCACCAACGCGCGTGGGCTGGAAGTCGAACCGGTCGGCGTGTTCGTCATCAAGCGAGGCGTGCGGGCAGCCGGCCGTCGACGGCGCGCGCTGATCGCACGCATCGCCAACCGGACAAGCACGTTGAATTATTCGCGGCGGAGCCTTCCGTCGACGAATTGCTCCAATTTCTCCCACTCGCGCACTGCCGCGGCGTACGGCGGCGACGGCTTGGTGACCGAGTCGGGCTCGAGCACGGCGGCCACCAACTTGCCCAGCGGCCTGCTGGTGTCGAGCGCCTTGTCGACGGTGCTCTCCTCGGAGTAGTCACCGATGTCGCGAAGCACCTCGACGGCCAGTTCCAACTGCTCACGATCCACCGCGTCCGGTCCGTCGGCCAGGTCGTCGGCCAGCCCGCTGAGCACGTAGATGTTGTCGTCGGTGATCTCGACCGCCAGCGAGCCGTCGGTCGCGGCGGTGCGGATGTCGTCGTAGGTACTCAGGTCGGCCAGGTCGTGGTCGTGTTCGTCGGCCAGATAACGTGCCAGCGCGCGCTCGGAGGTGAACACGCTGATGCGTCCGTTGCGGCCCAAGAAAATCGGCTCGTCGTCCAGATAGCAGCGCAGCGTGTAGAAGGTGCCAGAACTCGTGATGATCCGGATCGGATCGATGCCCACCTGAAGCCAGAAATCCTTATCACTGCCCAGCACCACCGTGTCACCGGCGGCCCGGTCCGCGACGTCGTCGGTGGTCTCCTCAGGGTCGCCCTCGGTTTCGGCCTCCTCGTCTTCGTCGTCTTCGTCGCGGGCATCTTCGACGGCGTCCTCGGCGGCGGAGTCCTCTTCTGCCTCGTCGTCGTCGCGCTCTTCGGCGAGTTCGTCGGCGGCCTTGTCGGACAGCTTGCTGTCGACCTCGGGGGTGGTGACGATGTCGTCGATCTCGCCGAGGACGTCGTCCCAGCTGCGCCCGATCACCTCGGCGATCGCGTTCCAGCGTTTGGCGCCGGCCTTGCCGGTGAAGTGCTCGAATCCGCCGGACACCGTGCCGAGGCTGGGGTTGCCGTTGAAGAACTTCGACACCGCCGCCAGCTCGCACACCGAGCCGATGGACGACACGATGGCCAGCGTGCCGGCCAGCGCGGACACCGACTCCTCGGTGGGCTTCTCGGCCACCAGCTCCTCGACGGCGATCAGGTCGAACTGCTTGTCCTCGGCGGGGACGAATGTGTGCGCGTGCGCGGCACGCAGCTCATTCCACGCCGGGTGGTCGGCCAGATCGTTGTCGTCGTTCGAACGCACGAATGCGACCAGGTCGGCGACGGACGAGAAAGCGAACAGGTCCTCGTCCTTGCCCAGGAACGCCTCCCACTCGTCGCCGGAGTCGCGCCAGCGGGGTGCCCATACGGTGTAGCGGTCACCATCGGACAGGCTCAGGCGGATCGGCACGAGGTCAGCAACCATGCGGCACAGAATAGCGACGACCGGCGAAGGTGCTTATCGGGGCAGTGGCGATCGCGAGCGCGGCGGAGCCGGGCGAAGCGGGTCGCCACCATTGGACCCGCCGCTAATCCCAGATATCGGTGATGGGTGCGGCGCTGGCGGCGTATCCCGTCTTGGGCAATCCGTACATCTGCTCCACCGTGGATAGCACGTTGTAGTGGTTGATCTGTTCGCTGTAATTGCCGGGACGGATGTGGGCGCCGTAGAACACCGTGGGGATCTGGTTGCGGCTGCCGTTATCGTCCTCGTCGAACGTGACGATCAGCAGGCTGTTGTTGGCCACCGCCCAATTGGCGTACCCGGACAGCTCGCGGTTCAGCCAGGAGTCGGCCTGCGCGATCGAGCCGTCGTGCATGTTGTCGTCATTGTCCGGGATGACGAACGACACGGTCGGCAAGCTGGCGTAATTGCCCATCGGGAACGCGGAGAACGGCAGCGAGTTCGCCGCCGGAACATTGGTGAAGTTGGCCCAGGGCACATGCTTGCGGGCGTACTTGCCCGCGCTGCAGACCGGCGAGCCGGCCGCTGGCAGGCCCTCGGCGAAGCCGACGAATGTGTAGCCGGCGGCGAGCAATTCGGAACCGAGATTCGGTGCGGCGCCGGCGTTGACCGGGCACAGGTCCTTATTCACCCCGAAGGTGTTGCCGGCGAACAGCGCCAGGTAATTCGGCTCGCTGGGGTGTGTTTCGGCGTACGACTGGGTCATGTTGGCGCCGGCCGCGGCCAGGGACGTGATGAAGGGCGCCGACTTGTTGCCGATGATGCCGTTCTCGGAGCGATTCTCCTCGACCACGATGACGATGTGCGCCGGTTGCGGAATGGCCGCTGCCGCAAGGCCTATGCGCGGGGTCAACGGGCTGGCCGCCAGTGCCACCAACGCGCAGGCGCCCAGCGGCCTCAAGCTTCGATATGCCCTGCCGATCAGCCTTCTCGGACTTCGAATTTCGCCCAGCACGCCCGGAGTATATGAACGGGCGTAGGCCTTTTCCGCGGCGGACGCAAGCGTGTCAGAAGGGCTTTGCCCGATCGTTATATACCCTCGACCCCATGGAAGTGTGCGTCATCGACCACCCGTTGGCCGCCGCCCGGCTGACGGTGCTGCGTGACGAACGCACCGACACGGCCGGATTTCGCGCTGCGCTGCGCGAACTCACGCTGATGCTGGTCTACGAAGCCAGCCGGGAGGCACCGCGAAAGTCGGTGCGAATCCGCACCCCGGTGGCGTCGACGGTCGGGACGCGCTTGGTCAATCCGCCGCTGCTGGTCCCGGTGCTGCGGGCCGGGCTCGGCATGGTCGACGAGGCGCATGCCGCTATCCCGGAGGCGGAGGTCGGATTCGTCGGTGTCGCCCGCGACGAGGAAACCCACTTGCCGGTCCCGTATCTGGAGGCGCTCCCGGACAAGCTGGGCCGCAGACCGGTGATCATCCTTGACCCGATGCTGGCCACCGGCGGGTCGATGGCGCACGCGATCAGCCTGGTACAGCGCCGCGGCGCAACGGATATCACCGTGCTCTGTGTGGTGGCAGCTCCGGAAGGCCTTGCGGCGGTGGAGAAAGCGGCGCCGAACGCTCGAGTGTTCACCGCCGCGGTCGACAAGGGGCTGAACAAGTCGGCCTATATCGTGCCGGGCCTCGGCGATGCCGGTGACCGCCAATTCGGGCCCAACCTGTTCACCAGCTCCGCACCGCCCCGACCAGCTCCTCGCGCAGGGCGGCGGCGCGGCGCCGCGAAGAATCCAGATCGCCGTCAACCGCGCAGCGAATCTCCAAGTAGCACTTCAACTTCGGCTCGGTCCCGGAAGGCCGCACCACCAGCCTGAGCGACGTGTCGTCGTCGCCGCCGGTGAAGATCAGCGCGTCGGTGATATCGGTGAGCTTGGCTGGGTAGCCGGCCAGCGTTTTCGGTGGGGCCGTCCGCCACCGTCGCATCAGCTCGGCCGCCTCGGTGGGATCGCCGACCCGGCGCGACACCGCGGCGACGTCGTGCACCCCGTAACGCCGGGCCAGTTCGTCGAGCAGGCCGGACACCGAACCGCCCTGCCGGATCGCCGCGGCCACCAGATCGCACACCAGCACCGCGGCGGTGATGCCGTCTTTGTCACGCACGGCCGCGGGGTCCACGCAGTGCCCGATCGCTTCCTCGTAGGCGTAGACCAGGTCGCCGCCGGGCACGTTCTCATCGGCGCGGGCCAGCCACTTGAAGCCGGTGAGGGTTTCGACGTGGACGGCGCCATAGTGCGCGGCGATGGCCGACAGCATCCGTGACGACACCACCGTGCTGGCCACCACCGGCGTGTTGGTTTGAACGCCGGACAATATGTAATCGCCTAAAAGCCAACCTGTTTCGTCGCCGGACAGCATGCGCCAGCCCGCCCGATCGGGAATGCCCACGGCGCATCGGTCGGCATCGGGATCCAGCGCGATCGCCACGTCGGCGCCGACGTCGGTGGCCAGGGCCAGCAGTGCGTCGGTGGCGCCGGGCTCCTCGGGATTGGGGAAAGCGACGGTGGGAAAGTTTGGATCAGGTGCGAATTGTGCTCCGACGCTGTGTATTTCGGTGAATCCCGCCCGGTGCAACGTCTCGACGGCCACCGCACCGCCCACCCCGTGCAGCGCGGTCAGCGCCACCCGCACCGAACCGGTGCCGCGCCGCAACCCGGCCGCCCGGTCGATGTAGCGCTCGATCAGATCCGACGGCGCCGGTTCGACGGGGACTCGGCCGATCCGATCGGCCGGCGGGGCGGCGGCCATCGCGGCTTCGATCTCGCGGTCGGTGGGGGAGACGATCTGGATGCCGCCATCCAGGTACACCTTGTAGCCGTTGTCCGCCGGTGGATTATGCGATGCGGTGATCTGGATCCCGGCCGCCGCGCCGGTGTGCCGCACCGCGAACGCCACCACCGGCGTCGGCACCGGCCCGGGCAGGAGTGTCACGGAAAACCCTTGGGCAGCAATAACTCCGGCGGTCACTGTGGCGAACACCGCTGAGCCGTGCCGGGCGTCGCGTCCGACGATCACCGACGAGCCGTGCAGGCCACGCCGCATCAGCACCTGTGCCACCGCCCAGCTGGCCCGCGACACCACCGCGACGTTCATCGCGTCCGGCCCGCCGCGCACCGGGCCGCGCAGCCCCGCCGTGCCGAACTTCAGCGGGCTGGCGAACCGCGCGGCGAGTTCGTCCGGGTCGCATGCGGCGAGCTCGGCCGCCGTTGCCGGGTCGGGATCGTGGGCGATCCACTCCTCGGGCGTCATAGCGCTAAAACCGGGGGCGCTGGGCGAGGATCGTGGCCAGCAGCGACCCCATCCGGGTCGCCGCCGCGGCGCCGGCGGCCAGCACCTCGGCGTGGCTCAGCGGTTCGCCGCTGAGCCCGGCCGCCAGGTTGGTCACCAGCGATATCCCGAGAACCTCGGCGCCGGCCGCGCGCGCCGCGATGGTCTCGTGCACCGTCGACATGCCGACCAGGTCGGCGCCCAGCGTTCGCAGCATCCGGATCTCGGCGGGCGTCTCGTAATGCGGGCCCGGAAGGCCGGCGTAGACGCCTTCGGTCAGCGTCGGGTCGGCTTGCCGGGCGAGTTCGCGCAGCCGCGGCGAGTAGGCATCGGTCAGGTCCACGAATTGCGGGCCCACCAGCGGGGAACGCGCTGTCAGGTTCAGATGGTCACTGATCAGTACGGGCTCGCCGACGGCCATGTCCGGGCGCAGCCCGCCGGCCGCGTTAGTGAGCACGACGGCCCGCACACCGGCCGCGCAGGCCGCCCGTACCGAGTGCACGACGTGACACAGGTCGTGGCCCTCGTAGGCGTGGATGCGCCCGACCAGCACCAGCACCCGGTGTGCACCGATGCGCATCGACAACAGCTCGCCGGTGTGCCCGACCGCGGTGGGCGGTCTGAACCCGGGCAGTTCGGCTTGCGGCAGCACTGAGGTGGGTGTGCCGAGCGCGGTGACCGCCGGCCGCCATCCCGAGCCGAGCACGATGGCGACGTCGTGTTCGGCGATTCCGGTGCGTTCGGCGATGACCGCGGCCGCCCGGCGCGCGAGCTCGCCTGGGTCGGACGGGGTTTCGGTCACAGCGATCGAGCCTAGCCCGGTGACGGCGAGCGGCGGTACGGCGCGAGTGAGGAGCCGGGCCATGGAGGTTAGCCGTTAGGGGCGATCGAACCTGGCGGTGCGACGGTGTCCCCGCTATATGTCAGGATCTGCCTTATGAATTTTCGTAGGTGGCCGGTGATTGGCCCGGTCATGGGAGTAGCCGTCGCCGTTGTGCTGTCAGTGGTTTCGATCACATTCGGCCCGGCGCCGTCGGCGAAAGCGGACTGTCCAGACGTGCAACTCATCTTCGCCCGCGGTACCGCCGAGCCCCCCGGCCTCGGTGTCGTCGGCGATGCACTGTTCGCCGCCCTGCAGCCCGCGCTCGGATCGCGCAGCGTCGACTCCTACGCGGTGAACTATCCGGCCAGCTACAACTTTTTGACCACGGCTGACGCCGCCAACGACGCGCGCGACCACATCGCGCAGATGGTCGACCAGTGCCCGTCGACGCGGCTGGTGCTGGGCGGCTTCTCACAGGGCGCCGCCGCCGTCTCGATGCTTGCCGGGGTGCCGCCGGTCGGCCAGCGCATCGGCAACTTCGGATCGGCTCCCCCGCTGGATCCCGGCCTGGCCAACAAGGTCAGGGCGGTCGCGGTCTTCGGCAACCCCGGCAACCGCTTCAACACGCCTTTGTCGTCGACAGGTGCGTTCTCCGGCCGCGCCATCGACCTGTGCAGCGAGGGCGATCCGGTCTGCGTCGTCGGCGGCCGCGACCGCGACGCGCATCACGACTACGGCGTACCGCCCTACCCGGGTCAGGCGGCGGGGTTCATCGCCGGGCTGGTGTAGCCCGGCGCGGTTGGGCCGCGATGACATACTGCGACATACTGCGAGAGTGCCCACCGCCCCGTTACATCACCCGTTAGACAGTGTTGAAGATGTCGTGCGGCGACGTGGTGCCGACCTTGTCGAGTTGTCCCATGCCATCCACGCGGAGCCTGAGCTGGCCTTCGCCGAGCATCGCAGCTGCGCCAAGGCGCAGGCACTGGTCGCCGAACGCGGCTTCGAGATCACCGAGGCCGCCGGGGGGCTGGACACCGCCTTCCGCGCCGATTTCGGCAGCGGGCCGCTGACCATCGGAATCTGCGCCGAATACGACGCGTTGCCCGAGATCGGCCACGCCTGCGGCCACAACATCATCGCGGCGTCCGCGGTGGGCGCCGCGCTGGCTTTAGCCGAGGTGGCCGACGATCTGGGCCTGCGGGTGGCGTTGGTGGGCACGCCCGCCGAGGAGGCCGGCGGCGGCAAGGTGCTGTTGCTGAAGGCCGGGGTGTTCGACGACATCGCCGCCGCGGTGATGCTGCATCCCGGGCCCACCGACATCGCCGGGGCTCGCTCGTTGGCCCTGTCCGAAGCGACGGTGAACTATCGCGGCAAGGAATCCCACGCAGCCGTCGCGCCACACCTGGGCGTCAACGCCGTCGACGCGGTCACCGTCGCGCAGGTGGCCATCGGACTGCTGCGCCAGCAACTGGCGCCCGGGCAGCTGGTGCACGGGATCGTCACCGACGGCGGGCAGGCGGTCAACGTGATCCCCGGGCACGCGGCGCTTCAGTACGCGATGAGAGCCGTCGAATCGGAGTCGTTGCGAGAGCTCGAGGGCCGGATGTACGCCTGCTTCGCGGCGGGCGCGCTGGCCACCGGATGCGAGTACGAGATCGACACTCTCGCCCCCGCGTACGACGAACTGCGGCCGGACCAATGGTTGGCCGATGTCTTCCGCGAAGAGATGTGCCGGCTCGGCCGCGAGCCGGTGGCCAGCGAGTATGAGGCGGCGCTGCCCATGGGTAGCACCGACATGGGCAACATCACGCAAGTGCTGCCGGG
>NZ_LZKU01000153.1 GCF_001672975.1 Mycobacterium sp. 1465703.0 | reverse complement strand
GCACACCGCCGAGGGCTGGTCGACGTCGTTCACCGGGGCCCAAATCGGCGCTGACGCAATGGAAACCTGGTCGCGAGGGCTGGAGCGATTCAACACCGCGCGCGCCAAATACAAGCCGGCCCAGTTCTACGACGTCGACTACAAGGAATTGATCGCCGACCCGATGGGTATTGTCGCCGATATCTACCGGCACTTCGGGCTGACGCTGACCGAAGAGGCCAAAGCCGCGATGGAAAAGACCCACGCCGACAGCCAGTCCGGCGAGCGGGCGCCCAAGCACACCTATTCGCTGGCCGACTACGGACTCAGCATCGAGACGGTCAAGGAGCGCTTCGCGGGGCTGTAAGTCACAGGACCCACAGGGGTTTCCGCGCCCGGGCAGCACCTCTTTTGCCCGCCTCTCAGCGACAACGCCGTAGACGGTTCCGGCGCTGCCGTTTTGTCGCTCAAAGGTGGGCAAAACACCAAATGCTCTCGGGCTTGGGCGCAGGTGTGCGGACGGCCGGGCGCGGAAACCCCTGTGGGTCCTGTGACTTACAGCCCCGCGAAGCGCTCCTTGACCGTCTCGATGCTGAGTCC
>NZ_LZKU01000152.1 GCF_001672975.1 Mycobacterium sp. 1465703.0 | reverse complement strand
GGACAGCGCGCGGGCATGTGCGGCGCGTTGGTTCGCCACCACCGCCAGCGCGGCAGCCACCTGAGGAGGATTCCCGATGGCCGCGGCGGCGGCACCCGCCAGCGCGCTGTCCGCGGAGATCTCGCGGGCGGCCGGCAAGCTGGCCGCGCCCTCCTCGAGTGAGCCCACCAGCCCCAGCCAGGCCGAACCGGCCGGACCGCCGCCACCTCCGCCGCCGGTGTCCGACGTGATCGACGCGTTGCGCGCCTCGGCCGACAGCGCGAGCCGCCTGGTCGGCACCGAACCGGGCTACCGGGCCGGGCTGCTGTCCTCGATCGCCGCGTCGTGCACGGCCTCCTACACGGTTGCCCTGGTACCCGGAGGTCCGTCGATATGACCTCCGGTAAAGACGCCGACAACGCGGCGCTGTGCGACGCGCTGGCCATCGAGCACTCGACGGTCTACGGCTACGGCATCGTCTCCGCGCTGTCACCGCCCACCGTCAACGACATGGTGGTGGAGGCCCTCGGACAGCACCGCCAGCGCCGCGACGACGTCATCGCGATGTTGGCCGCCCGCAAGGTCAACGCTCCGGTCGCCGCGGCCGGCTACCAGCT
>NZ_LZKU01000151.1 GCF_001672975.1 Mycobacterium sp. 1465703.0 | reverse complement strand
AGCTCGTAGAGCGGTGCGCGCCGCAACGCGGCCTCGGTAAGCACCGGGGCCAGCTCCGGCGGCAGCCAGGCGTCGGTCACCATCAACGGCTCGCCGGTCCTGCGCTGCCGGCGCACGCGCACGATGTGCAGCAACTCGCCGCTGCGCCCGAGGGTTTCGGCGACGACCCGGGTGGGCGGCCGCGTGCCGAGTTCGACCACCTCGACCTCGGTCTCGAATTGGGTCTGGCGCAGTTCTTGCAGATACGAGCGCCCGGTCGGCGCATCGGCCGGATTATGTTGGCGCACAAACGAACCGACGCCTGGCTGCCGCCGGAGCTGGCCCCGGTGCTTACCGAGGCCGCGTTGCGGCGCGCACCGCTCTACGAGCTGCTGTCCGGCGGCGGCATCACCATGAACCGGGTGCGACACGAGATCACGGCCGAAATCGCGGGCCCGCGCAACGCCCACCTGCTCGACATGCCGATCGGCGCGGCCCTGTTACGGGTCAACCGGCTCGTCTACGCGGCCGACGCACCGCACCACTACCTCTCTGCCCTGCTGTCGCCGAGCCGAAGTCGCGTGCTGCTCACTCAGGCGGCCGACGAGATGGAGACCGGCGACGGTCTGAGAATCGCCCACGACGTCGGCGGGCAGAGCGGCTAGGACGCGTCGCGGGCCGCCTTGTCGATTGCGTCTGCGTCGGGTGCGCAATCACCGGCGCCGGCGACCAACGTGGCCAGCGCACCCGCCGCGCACGCACGCTGCAACGCGAGCCGCCGTTGATCCCGCGAGCCGGGATTGGACGGCCAATTCGCGGCCAGCACGCCGGCGAACACATCGCCGGCCCCGGTGGTGTCCACCGGATCCACTGTCGGAGCCGGCACGGTGTACTCGCCGTCCGCGCCAACGTAGCGGGCGCCGTGCGCACCCAGCGTGATCACTAAATGCTCTGGATGCCAAGGCCATTCGTCGGCTTCGTCTTCGTTGGTGATCACCACGTCGGCCGCGGCCGCCAACTCGCCCAACGAGCTGGGGTCCTGGCCTGCAGGCGAAGCATTCACGACGACGACCGCTCCGGCAGAGCGGGCGTGTTGCGCCGCGGCGACCGCCGTTTTCACCGGAATCTCCAGCTGGGTCAACATCACATCGCAGTGTGCGATGACCGCGCGTGCACGGTCGTCGGTCAGCGTGAACCGTCCGTTGGCGCCCGGCGCTACCACGATGGTGTTCTCCGCGTTCGCGTCCACGACGACGACGGCCGTGCCGCTGGGGCCGGGAATTTCGACGGCTCCGTCCAGCCCCACGCCGTTGGATTCGAGGTGGGCGCGCAATTGTTCGGCGGCCGCGTCATCGCCCACCGCGCCGACAAACTGCACTCGCGCGCCCGCGCGCGCCGCCGCCACCGCCTGATTGCCGCCCTTGCCGCCGGGGGCCTGCGTCAACGACGACGCCAAAACCGTTTCGCCAGGCCGCGGAAGGGCGTCGACACCCAACGACAGATCGAGATTCACGCTGCCCACTACACATACCCCTGCCATGCCGCCGACGTTAGTCGTGCCGCGATGGCGAAGCACACCACGGGCACCAGCGCTTTTGACGCCACATCGCGTCACGGCAAACGCCGAATAACTCGATGTCTGCACGCTAGTCTGCTGCCTTAGTGGTGCAGGATCCCAAGAGAAAAGGGCAGGCGATTGACCACGAGCGAGCTAACAGACGCTGAACCCGATATCGATCCGATCCCGGCCCAACCGGCCGCCAAGCGCCCCCGCCCGCCTGTTCTGGCCCGGTTCCGGTTCGGCATCCAGTCGAAGATCCTGATCACCATGTTGCTGTCGAGCATCCTGGGCGTGGCGGTGATCGGCCTCATCGGTGCGGTGTCCGGGCGCAACGCATTACGACAAGTCGAGTCGGAACGGTTGATCGAGATGCGCGAGTCCCAGAAGCGAGCGGTGCAGGCGCTGTTCCGAGAGGTGTCGAATTCGCTGATCGTCTACAGCGGCGGCTTCAGCGTCAACGAGGCGATGACAACGTTGACCGCGGGCTTCGCTCAATTGAACAACGCGACGATCACGCCCGTCCAGCAGCAGTCGCTGGTCAATTACTACGACGACGACATGATCAAACCGATCAAGCGGGTCACCGGTGACACCATCGATATCAGGGCAGTCCTGCCAAGTTCCAACGCGCAGAAGTACATTCAGGCGCTCTACACCGCCGCGCCACGATCGGCCCCGGATGGACTGCCCATCCAGGAAGCCGGCGACGGCAGCGCATGGTCGGCCGCCAACGCGCGCTTCGACTTCTACATGCGCGGCATTGTCACCCGCTTCGACTATCGGGATGCGCTGCTGCTGGACATGCAGGGCAATGTCGTCTACAGCGTGCTGAAGGGTCCGGATCTGGGAACCAACGTCCTGACCGGTCCGTATCGCGAATCCAAGCTGCGCGAGGCATACCAGAAAGCCTTGGCCTCCAACGATCTCGACTTCGTCTGGATCACCGACTTCCAGCAGTACCAGCCGCAACTCGACACTCCGACGGCGTGGGTGGTGTCGCCGGTCGGCATGAACGGCAAGTTCGAAGGCGTGATGGCCCTGCCGGTGCCGGTCGCGAAGATCAACAAGATCATGACCGCCGACAAGCACTGGGATGCCGCCGGGATGGGGCCCGCGACCGAAACCTACCTGGCCGGCCCGGACGACCTGATGCGTTCGGATTCACGGGATTTCATCGAGAATCCGAAGGAATACCGGCGCAAGGCCATCGATGCCGGCACGCCACCCGACGTGGTGGATCGGGCGATCCGGTTGGGCACCACCACCCTGGTGCAGCCGGTAGACACCGCCGGCCTTCGCGCCGCCCAACGTGGCGAGACGGGGGTGGTCAGTGCCACCGATTACATGGGTAATAAAGAGCTGGAAGCTTATGCCCCGCTGAGCATCCCCAACTCCGACCTGCACTGGTCGATCCTCGCGACGCGCGACAACTCCGACGCGTTCGCCCGGCTCGGCAGGTTCAGCAAGACGCTGGTGATCGCGGTGGCCGCAATGATCTTCGCCATCTGTGTGGCCTCGATGTTCGTCGCGCAGGCCGCGGTGCGACCGGTCCGTCGGCTCGAAGAAGGTACCCGTAAGATCAGCTCCGGCGATTACGAGATCAACATACCGGTCCGGAGACGCGATGAAATCGGTGATCTCACAGCGGCTTTCAATGAGATGAGCCGAAATCTCGCGATCAAGGAAGAGTTACTCAACGAGCAGCGCCGGGAGAACGACCGGCTGCTGCTGGCGCTGATGCCGGAGTCGGTGCTGCAACGCTATCGCGACGGCGAGGAGACTATCGCCCAGAAGCACCAGGACGTCGCCATCATCTATGCCGACATCGTCGGCCTGGACGAGATTTCCAACAACGTACCGGAAGACGAATTGGTCGCGACCGTGGACGACCTCTTCCGGCAATTCGATTCGGCCGCGGAAGCCCTTGGCGTCGAACGGATTCGCACATTCCACAACGGCTATCTGGCCAGTTGTGGGGTTGTCACCCCCCGGCTGGACAGCATTCACCGCGCCGTTGACTTCGCGCTCGAAATCGGTCGCATCATCGACCGATTCAACAGCCAGGGCGTGCACCAGCTAGGCCTGCGAGTCGGCGTGAACACAGGCAACGTGGTGAGTGGGCTGGTCGGCCGCTCCAGCCTGGTCTATGACATGTGGGGCGGCGCGGTCAGCCTGGCCTATCAAATGCACAGCGGCGCACCGCAACCGGGCATCTACGTCAGTTCGCAGGTCTACGAGGCGATGCGGGACGTTCGGCAGTTCACACCCGCGGGCACCATCTCGGTCGGCGGTGCCGATCAGGCCATCTACCGGTTGCTGGAGCGCTGATGAACCTGTTCAGTTCGACGTGGTTCTACTGGGCGATCGGGATCGCGGTCGGACTTCCGCTCGGGCTGATCGCTCTCACCGAGCTGCATGACGCGCTGCTGCGCAGAAACAGCCCGCTGGCCAGGCAAGTCAGCCTGCTGCGCAACTACGTTCTCCCGCTAGGAGCGCTGTTACTGCTGCTGGTCCAAGCCTCCCAGATCCCGGCCGGCGACGTCGGAGTGCGCCTCCTCACCACGGTGTTCGGTCTGCTGGTGCTGGTGTTGATGGTGTCCGGTCTCAACGCGACGATGTTCGAAGGCGCACCCGAAAAGAGCTGGCGCAAGCGATTACCCACCATCTTCCTGGACTGCGCCCGCTTGGCGGTGATCGGCGTTGGTCTGGCGGTGATGTCGTCCTACATCTGGGGTGTGCGGATCGGCGGCATCTTCACCGCGCTGGGCGTCACCTCGGTCGTCATCGGGCTGATGCTGCAAAACTCTGTCGGCCAAATCGTGTCCGGCTTGTTCATGCTGTTCGAGCAGCCCTTCCGTATCGATGAGTGGCTGGATACCGGCACCGCCCGCGGGCGGGTGATCGAGGTGAACTGGCGCGCCGTGCACATCGACACCGGCAGCGGCATCCGGATCATGCCGAACTCGGTGCTGGCCAGCAACGCGTTCACAAATCTTTCTCGCCCGCCCGGCGCGCACAAGCTGGAGGTGACGACGACGTTCGCCAGCGTTGACCCGCCGGACCGGGTGTGCGCGCTGCTGTCGCGAATCGGCATGGCGTTGCCGCAACTCAAGGCTGGCAGCGTGCCGCGGTCCGTGCCGGTGGGTGCGGCCGAATACCGCACCACCATCGGGTTGAACTCACCGGCGGACGCCGGCGCCGCGAAGGCGACGTTCCTGCGCTGGATCTGGTACGCGGCGCGACGGGAGAATCTGCACCTCGACGACGCCGAAGACGACT
The DNA here is from genome assembly GCF_001672975.1 of Mycobacterium sp. 1465703.0. Classification (GTDB taxonomy): domain Bacteria; phylum Actinomycetota; class Actinomycetes; order Mycobacteriales; family Mycobacteriaceae; genus Mycobacterium. Next base: position 15,701 of record NZ_LZKU01000151.1, on the reverse strand, counting down.
TCTCCACCGTCGAGCGCGTGGAGCACGCGTTGCACACCGTGGTGGCGCCGGCGTTGCGCATCGGAGCCGACGAGCAGCGCTCGCTGCGGTCCGCCGCCAGGATCGTCCGCTACGGCGCCGACGAGGTGGTGGAGTACGCCGGCCAGGTGCCCACCACCATGACGTTTCTGGTCGCCGGGCGCGTGCAGTTGACCACCACCGCCGACGACGGGGCGATGGTGCCGGTCAGCACCCTGGTCGAGGGGTCGTTCCTGGGGCTGACGGCGCTGACCCGGCAACCCAACCTGGCCAGCGCGTATGCACTCGAAGAGGTGACGGCGTTGGAGATCGATCGGGAACACATCGAGCACCTGGTGACGCGTGCGCCCCTGCTGCTACAGAACTTCGGCAACATCATCGAAGAGCGGCGCAGCAAGGTGCGCAGTGCCCGGCACAGCGAGCGGGTCGGGTAGCGGGAGCGCGAGCGAAAAGCTTGCGAACGGGTCGCCTCACCCGGTCTTTTGCCGCCCGATACCCTGGTTTAATGAGTCTGCAAGCACCCTCGCTGCCTGACTTGCGCCAAGAAGTGCGCAATGCCGCGCGGCGCTCCCGGGTCTCATCCCGTGTCCTGGCGTTGTTGCCGACGGTTGCTAAGGACCAGGCACTGCGCTCTGCGGCCGATGCGATAGCGGCCCACACCGAATTGATCCTGTCGGCCAACGCTGAAGACCTCGATGCCGCCCGGGCCGCCGGCACCCCGTCCGCGATGCTCGACCGGTTGGCATTGGACGCCAAGCGCGTTGAGGGCATCGCTGCGGGCCTGCGCCAGGTCGCGGGGCTGCCGGACCCGGTCGGCGAGGTGTTGCGTGGTTACACGCTGCCCAATGGGCTGCAGTTGCGTCAGCAGCGCGTTCCGCTCGGCGTCGTCGGCATGATCTACGAGGGCCGCCCCAATGTGACCGTCGATGCCTTCGGTTTGGCGCTGAAGTCGGGCAATGCGGTGCTGCTGCGCGGAAGTTCGTCGGCGGCCCGGTCCAACCAGGCGCTGGTCCAGGTGTTGCGGGCTTCGCTGGTCAGCGAGGACCTGCCCGCCGATGCGGTTCAGCTGCTTTCGGCCGAAGACCGCTCCACAGTGACGCATCTGATTCAGGCCCGTGGCCTGGTCGACGTCGTGATTCCGCGCGGCGGTGCCAGCTTGATCGACGCGGTGGTCCGGGACGCCCAGGTGCCGGCCATCGAGACCGGTGTGGGCAACTGTCACGTGTACGTGCACGAAGGCGCCGACTTGGATGTGGCCGAGCGAATTCTGTTGAATTCCAAAACACGTCGGCCCAGTGTCTGCAACGCCGCCGAGACACTGCTGATCGATATCGGGATCGCCGAAGAGGCGCTGCCCCGGCTGGTGACCGCCTTGGAGGACGCGGGCGTGACCGTGCACGGTGGATTTTCCAAAGATGCGCACGAGGACGACCTACGCCGTGAGTACCTGTCGATGGACATCGCGGTCGCGGTGGTCGATGGTATCGACGCCGCAATCGCTCACATCAACGAATACGGCACAGGACACACCGAGGCCATCGTGACTACGAATATGGCTGCGGCGCAAAAGTTTACCGATGCGGTCGACGCCGCCGCGGTGATGGTGAACGCGTCGACGGCGTTCACCGACGGTGAGCAGTTCGGCTTCGGTGCCGAAATTGGCATCTCCACCCAGAAACTGCATGCCCGCGGTCCGATGGGGCTGCCCGAATTGACCTCGACCAAATGGATTGCGTGGGGGGACGGACAGACTCGTCCGGTCTGAGACCCGCGTGGAGAAAGTGTTTTAGGAGATCCGATTGTGAGTGTGCCCGCCCGGTCCAAGCCGCTGTTCGACGATATTGACGACGTCTCGCGGCGGCTGGCCGAGACCGGCTACCTGCCCGACACCGCCACCGCGACCGCCGTCTTCCTGGCCGACCGGCTCGGTAAGCCGCTGTTGGTGGAAGGCCCCGCCGGCGTCGGCAAGACCGAGTTGGCCCGTGCCATCGCCCAGGCCACCGGCTCGGGCCTGGTCCGCCTGCAGTGCTACGAGGGTGTCGACGAGGCCCGTGCGCTCTACGAGTGGAACCACGCCAAGCAGATCCTCCGGATTCAGGCCGGTTCGGGCGACTGGGATCAGACCAAAGACGACGTGTTCAGTGAGGAATTCCTGCTGCAGCGTCCGTTGCTGACCGCGATCCGGCGCACCGAGCCCACTGTGTTGCTGATCGACGAGACCGACAAGGCCGATATCGAAATCGAGGGCCTGCTGCTGGAGGTGCTGTCGGACTTCGCGGTGACAGTGCCCGAACTGGGCACGATCACCGCCGAGCGGACGCCGCTGGTGGTGCTGACGTCCAACGCCACCCGCGAACTGTCCGAGGCGCTCAAGCGCCGGTGCCTGTTCTTGCACATCGACTTTCCCAGCCCCGAATTGGAGCGGCGCATCCTGTTGTCCCGGGTTCCCGAGCTGCCCGAGCACCTGGCCCAGGAGTTGGTGCGCATCATCGGTGTGCTGCGCGGGATGCAGCTCAAGAAGCTGCCGTCGGTCGCCGAGACCATCGACTGGGGACGCACCCTGCTTGCGCTGGGCCTGGACACCATCGACGACGCGGTGGTGGCCCAGACGCTGGGCGTGGTGCTCAAACATCAATCCGACCAGCAGCGCGCGACCGGCGAGCTGCGGCTGAATTAGGGAGACCGCGATGGCTGCCCGCCGTACCCGACCCCCCCGGCCGCTCGCCCCGCACGGGCTGCCCGGTCATCTGGTGGGGTTCGTGGAAGCGCTTCGCGGGGTGGGGATTTCGGTTGGCCCGTCCGAGACGGTGGATGCCGGCCGGGTGATGGCGACGCTCGGACTGGGTGACCGTATGGTGCTGCGCGAGGGCATCGCGTGCGCCGTGCTGCGCCAGCCGGATCATCGTGAGACCTATGACGCCATGTTCGACCTGTGGTTCCCTGCGGCGCTTGGCACCCGCGCGGTGGTCATCGACGACGAGGCCAACGATTCGCCGGACGACAACGCATTGCCGCCCGACGACGTCGACGCGATGCGCCAGATGCTGCTGGACCTGCTGAGCGAAAACCCCGAACTTGCCGACATGGACGAGCGTCTGGTCGCGATGATCGCCCGGATCGTCGAGGCCTACGGAAAATACAATTCCAGTCGCGGGCCGTCTTTCTCGTCGTATCAGGCGCTCAAGGCGATGGCCCTGGACGAACTCGAGGGCAAACTGCTGGCGGGTCTGCTCGCCCCGTATGGCGACGAGCCCACTCCCACCCAGGAAGAGATCGCCAAAGCGCTTGCCGCGCAGCGCATCACCCAGCTGCGTAAGATGGTCGACGCCGAGACTAAGCGGCGCACCGCTGAGCAACTGGGCCGCGACCACGTCCAGATGTACGGCATCCCACAGCTTTCCGAAAACGTCGAATTCCTGCGCGCTTCCGGTGAGCAGCTGCGCCAGATGCGCCGGGTGGTGGCGCCGCTGGCCCGCACATTGGCGACGCGTCTGGCGGCCCGCCGCCGGCGCACCAGAGCCGGGTCGATCGACTTGCGCAAGACGCTGCGCAAGTCGATGTCCACCGGCGGGGTTCCGATCGACGTCGTGCTGGCTAAACCCCGCCCGGCACGACCGGAACTGGTGGTGCTGTGCGACGTGTCCGGATCGGTCGCCGGCTTCAGCCATTTCACGCTGCTCCTGGTACATGCTCTGCGCCAACAGTTCTCGCGTGTGCGCGTGTTTGCCTTCATCGACACCACCGACGAGGTGACCCACATGTTCGGGCCGGAAGCCGACCTGGCGGTGGCCATCCAGCGGATCACCCGGGAAGCCGGCGTCTACAGCCGCGACGGCCATTCCGACTACGGCAATGCGTTCGCGTCGTTCATGCAGGCGTTCCCCAATGTGCTCTCGCCGCGCACTTCGCTGCTGGTGCTCGGGGATGGCCGCACCAATTACCGCAATCCGGAGATCGAGCTGCTCACCCACATGGTGACCGCCAGCCGGCACGCGCACTGGCTGAATCCCGAGCCCAAGCATTTGTGGGGCAGCGGTGACTCGGCGGTGCCGCGGTACCAAGAGGTCATCCCGATGCACGAATGTCGCTCCGCCAAGCAGCTGGCCGCGGTGATCGACCAGCTGCTGCCGGTGTAGTGTCGGGACCGAAGCTCTCGTCACATTGGCGATATGTTCCACTGCGGTGGTGGGTGCTCATCTTCCCCGCCTCCGGGCGACAATCGCGGTGCGTTACCGGGCGCCGCGGCGCGGATTACGAATAGCACCAATCTCTCGGGGCGCGGTAGCTCACACGTCCTTCCGCACTACCACCAAGTCGAGCACCAAGCCGGGGCCGTAGGGAACCTGCGCGCTTGCGACCGTTTGGTACCCCAGCTTGTGGCGCATCGCAGCCGCCATTGGCGTGCACAGAGACTCAAAACGGCGGAAGCCAGAAAGGCTTGCTGCGGCTTCGGTGGTACGTGCGAGCAGCGCTGCGATGCCGCGTCGGCTCCAGGCGGGGTCGACATAGGTCGAGCGCATCGCCGCCGCGCCGCTAGCTTCCGTTTCACGTCCGACGATCGAGTCCAGCTGCCCGCTCGTGCTCCAGCCGCTACCAGCCACCACCACGCCGTCAATTTCACCTACGTAATACGTGCCTGCCTCGACCAGGCCGGCGTCTACCTCGTAGATCTTCGCTTCGTTCGCGGCATGGAGCTGTTCGAGTGAGAAGTAAGGCGACAGAAGGGTATTCACCGCACTGTCGGCGATTTCGTTCAGGCGGGGCAGGTCGTGCAACGTCGCCGTGCGAATGGACACCTTCCGAACCATCCGTCGATCGGCTTCCTGCATTACGTCATCCTTCCTCTCGGTGCCGTTTTGCTGCCCACATATCACGTCGGTATGGGCGTTATCCTCCAGTTCTTGGGCATCGGAATTGACAGCGTTTGTCGCTGCGGTGAATGTAATCGATTGTAATGGAGGCGCATTGAGAAAAGTGGCGTCCTATCGGAGGTGCGCTATGTCATAACCGCATAGCGCCATATCGAAACGGAATTGTTAACTTTGGACACGTCCGCAAGAAAGCTACGGCCGTCAGCATACTGTTAGTAAGGGGCCACTGTGCGTCGATGACATGCGCAGCGCTTGCATCCGCCGTGGAATCAGGCACCCTTACTTACTGTGATCGAGAGCAGCAATCTGTTCGAGGAAAGCTAGGGCCGCCGGGCCGGCGCTCGCGCTGACGGCTACGGCGAGGTTACGAGTCGTCTTCGGGACAAGCCGCCTGACGACTATCCCGGCTCGGGGGCTTGGTACTGCGGCGATCGGCAAAATACTTACGCCCAAGCCTGCGTTGACTATCTCAAGCACCGCAGTCAATCCGTGAGCCTCGAAAGCGACGTCCAGCTCGACACCGACTTGGTCAGCCACGGCCATAAAGACATGTGCACACCCTCCGGTCGCTCGGATGAATGGTTCCTTGGCCAAATCGGCGTAATGAACCTCGTCAAAAGAGGCCAACCGATGGTCGGAGGGCAACACTGCCACCATGTCCTGGGCGCTCAAAAATGCCGCCCTGAGCCCGTTTGCAGGAAGAGAGATTATGCCTGCGTCCGCGGCGCCTAGGTCGAGCCAGTCCCGGATTTCCGGTTCGCCTCCCTCGAGTACGCGGATTTGCACAGAAGGATGACGTTCGGAAAAATTCCGCAGTTGCGGATCGATTAGCATCTCGGCCGTGAAGGGCAGGCTCGCCAGCCGCAGCGTGCCGGAGACCCGTCCTGCGGCCGAAGCCTCGGCGCGCATTTGGTCCAAGGCCCGTACTGCGTCGCGTGCGTGTTTGACTGCGCGCCTCCCAACCGCGTTGAGGACGATGCGTTCGCGTTCGCGAATTAACAACGGTGATCCCAGTTCCTTTTCGAGGCTGGCGACCGCCCGGCTAACGGCTGGTTGCGATAAGCCCAGCGAACGACTTGCGGCCGTAAAGCCGCCGTCGTCGATGACCGCAAGGAAAGCTTTCAGCTGCAGCAGCGTCGCCATTGAACTCCTCTACTCTGCAACCGGCACAGCATCGCGTCGGCATGATGTCCGCCCACACGCGTCAGCATTCCCTTGTATTGGGCTGGGGGACCGCGTCTCATGATGAGCAAACACTCGCTCGCCCCCTTTCGACGCGTGCAAAGGCCACCTAAATACCGGTACTGCTAACAGCATATCGGCCTGGACACCGGGTGACGTCGAACGGCCGGCGGCACTCCGGCAGGCTCAGCGACCCGAGGGCTCTATCACCGATGCGTGTCGCCCACCGACAGGACACCGGCATTCCCACGAGTACCCGTTGCTAACAGGAGGATTCACCCGATCGCTCGCCGAGACTTGCCGGTTTGTCCCCACACCGTCACCGCACCCGCACAATCTTCCTGATGTCGCATTTTGTGGGAAACATGGCCGATGACGGTAGCTCGAAAAAATCAACATCAACGCAAACTAGCCGCAAATGGGATTTTTGCGGCCGTCGGTTAGGGAATGCAACTTTGAACGGGGTACTCCGAGTTCCGCTGTGGCACAATTGATCTTGGTCAATGAGCTAAGGCTCAAGCCAAGTCACTTAATCACGTAGCTCCTGCAGAGCAGCGGACAGCTCGAATGCCTCGGTACGAATACCATTTGTAACGAAGGCGAGAGTGCTTGCCGGTGTCACGGTCTGACATGCACGGGACCGCTTCGTCCGGAATTCAGGTGTCCAACGTCACCCGGTGGTGAGAACGCGAACCCCAAGTGCTTCAATCATCCCTCTTGGCTGCCCTCCGGTGCACGGCACTGAGTGAGTTCATTACTGCTGAAGTGGCCCTCTAGCGTCGCGGCAACGATCGGCCCGGCGGCAATCACAATTGCGGTGCCCACAGCGATCAACACGGGACGAACCCGCTCACCCACTCCGATACCCATCGGCGATGATCCTTTCGTTACTTTCCCTATTTGGAGTCTTACCCTTCGGCCACAATCAGTTCTTGCTGAGACAGCGGACGCACGATGTGGCCGGAATTGCTTGATACGAAATCCATAAAGCCTGCCGCTCATCCGCGACGGATGAGGTCCGCGCCGCGTTCTGCGATCGCATAGACTGTTGCAGCAGTGTTGTTGGACGGGATCGACGGCATCACTGATGCATCTATGACGCGAAGCCCATCAATGCCGTACACCCGTAATTTACTGTCGACAACTGACTCCGGTGTGTTGCCCATAGTGCAGGTACCAACAGGGTGAAAGTAGGACGAGACATTTCGCTGCACGTAGCTCCGCAGCGCCGCGTCATCGACGGCCTCCTGCCCCGGTGCGAGCTCCTCGGCCCTCCATGGATCGAGCGCGCTGGCTGTCCCGATTGCGCGGGCGATCCGCAGTCCATCGATCATGGTGCGCATATCGCGCTCATCACCGAGATAGTTCGGGTCGATCACCGGAGGCGCTTGGGTGGTAGGGCCCGAAAGCTTCACGCACCCGCGGCTAACTGGTTGCAGCACAGACACTCCCAACACGTACCCGTCTGCTCCACCGAGGCCCGGAACATCCGCGGAGTCGACGCCGAAGACTTGAATATCCGGCGGACCGCTCGTCGCCGCGTGGCGGATAAGCCCGATTAGCTCGCCATGGTTGTGTCGGCCGGCCGGCACGGATCGGGCGGCACGGTAGACGAGTGGAACGATCGGGTGATCCTGCAGATTCAGACCCACCCCTGGTAGATCGAAGGCGACGTCGACTCCGAAGGGGCAGAGGTGGGACGGTGGCCCAATTCCGGAGGCCAGCAAGAGATGCGGCGACCCGATGGCGCCCGCGCACACGATGACTTCCCCGCCTGCCGCAGCTACCTGGTGGCCATCGGCTGTCGTGTATTCGACGCCCGTGCAACGGCTCCCGCGGATGCGTAGGCGGTGAACCATTACGCCCGCTTCGAAAATTAGATTCGGTCGCGCTAGGACGGGCAGGAGGTAGGCATCTGCTGCACTCTGCCGCTTACCGTCCACGATGTTGAGATCGGTGAAACCGAAACCGACTTCAAGGCCGCCGCTGATGTCGTCGGCGCGTGGATAGCCGACCTCTGCTGCGGCAGCCAGGCATGCGACGAGCACCGGATTAGGTGGGTCGGCTGGCGCCACGACCATCGGGCCGGCGTCCCCACGAAGAGATGGATCCCTTTGGCGCGCAGTTTCGCTGCGCTTGAAGTATGGGAACAAGTCGTCAAAAGTCCACCCCGTCGCACCGTTCTCGCCCCAGGCGGTATAACAGTCACGATGTCCCCGGGCGAACACCATCGCATTAACAGTTGATGACCCTCCTACGCCGCGACCGCGCGCAAAGGGCACCGCTCTGCCAATAGCGGCTTGGGCGGTGGTCATGTCCCCCCAGCATGCTTCGCTCTGCAGAAGGGTGGGCCAGGCCGGTGGAACAGCGCTCGCGGGAGGCGGAATGGCGCTCCCTGCCTCCAGTATGAGCACCTGCCGACTGTTGTCTTCCGACAGCCGAGCAGCGACTACACACCCGGCTGTGCCCGCACCGACGATGATGACGTCGTACAAGCTTGGCTGTGTCAAGGTAATTCCCTTTCTGGTAACACGGCGGCGGCCGCTACCGCAATTCTGTTGAGCTGCCGTGTGCCGCGGTCATTTCGCTTACACCCGTACCGAAAGGAGGGACAAAGCCTGCCGTGACGGTCCAGTGGTCCCCCAGGCGGAGCACCTAAACGAGTGGAGGGCCGAGGATCTCACAACCGTATTTAGCTGCGAGCTCGGGTATTTGGTGAGCGGGAGTGCCCTCGACCCTGGATATAAGCTGCTCGAACCCTCCCGGTGTGAGGACGACAAGCATCCTGCTGTTAGTCGTCGCGACGTTGCGCCAGCTGTGGGGGGTGTTTTTCGGCACGGTTGCGCGCGTGCCCGGATGGGCGTCGATGATCTCGTCGCCTATGGCGATGCGGTATCGACCGGCCAACACCAGGAAGTGTTCCTCCTCGTGGCGGTGCAAGTGAGCTGGGACAGCGCAGTCCGGTTGGTGAACACCCGACCCTGTCGACTAAAGTCGGTCAGGTACAGCTCTCAAATCCGTTGCGTAACAATGGCGATCCTGAATCTGGAGTGTTTCGCCGTCATGTGTTCACCCTTTATCGTGAGTGCCCTCCAGCGTTTTGATCGCCATCATTGAGGACGTCGGCGCAGTCTAAGGCCAACGAGGATGCGGTTTTACGTAACTGCATGCAAAAATTGCATAGTGACATGTCAGATTGGGAATCTACGTTTTTCTCCACCTCAAACAAACCTAAACTCGCGGACGAGGTTGATCAGCACATGCTGGTGGCCCAATGAGGAAGGTTAGTAATGTTGTCACGTCGAATCTTGATCACGGGCGCATCGAAAGGGATCGGCCGGGCGGTGGCCGATCGGCTCGCGGCCAATGGTCATCAACCGATTGGCATCGCTCGAACCAGCCCTCCGCACTTTCCTGGAAAGTTCTACCAGGTGGACCTCGTGGACCGAACAGCGACCGCCGAGACACTGACGGGGATCGTCGCGGACGGCCCCGTCGAAGCGGTAGTTAACAACGTTGGTTTTGCGCGGTTCGGCCGGATGGGGTCTATTGACTTGGATGAATTGATTGCGGCCTACGACTTGAACGTAGGCACTGCCGTCCAGGTCGTGCAGGCCGTCCTGCCCGGCATGATTGGCGCGGGGTGGGGCCGCATCGTCAACGTCACCAGTTTGACGACGCTGGGCACTCCGGAACGCACGCCTTACGCTGCCGCAAAGGCCGCGCTGGAAACATGCACACGCATATGGGCTAATGAGCTTGCCTCGACAGGGATTACCGTGAATGCGGTGGCGCCCGGCCCTACAGAAACCGAGATGTACCGCGAACGCAGCCCCGTTGGATCCGAACGCGAATCTCGCTTCCTGGCAACAATTCCGCTCCGTCGAGTCGGTGCCCCTCGCGAAATCGCCCACGCGATCTGTGCGCTACTCGACGAAGACGCCGGGTACCTAACGGGGCAGATCCTTCGAGTCGACGGCGGCGGGAGCATCAGCGCCGCATGAACGCATCCTGGCAAGAATCACCGATCGGACGATTCAGAGATCCTGCCGCGGTGCGCTCGTTTCGGTTCGGCGACGTAACCGCTACCTACGTGGTCGATGGCGTGGTCTCCATCCGTGCCGCTGCATTCTTTCCGGACGTTCCGGCCACAGGCTGGTCACGGTGGCCGGAACTTTTCGACCGGGACGGTCAAATGCCGATGAGCGCCGGCGGCTTACTCATCGAACGCCAGGGACAGCGACTGCTGATCGATACTGGCATCGGTCCGGTGGTATCGGATTTCCCTTGGGGCTCAATAGATAGCGGCTCCATGCTCGACGTCTTGTCGCAGCTGCAGCTACAGCCCGAAGACATCGATGCAGTTGCCTTCACCCACCTGCATTTCGACCATTCCGGCTGGGCGTTCAACACCGACGTTAACGGCCACAGCACCAAGTCGTTCCCGCGCGCTCCCTACTTGGTCTCAGCACAGGAATGGCAGCCTTTTACAAACAATCCTGATCGTGCCGACGCATCAACACCACCCCATGTCATCGCGGCTATGCCATCCGCAGTGACCCTGATCGCCGATGGTGACGAAATCTTCCCCGGGGTTCGGGCCCTAGTAACGGGCGGGCATACACCCGGCCACACCTCCTATATCATCACCGCGACCACTGGTGAGCGGCTAATCACCTTCGGCGACACCTTCCACACCCCTGCTCAGTTGGCGCAACCGCACTGGTTCAGTGCGGCCGACACCGATACGTCGGCGCTGATCACCGCGCGCCTCCGGCTGCTGGACGAGCTGGCCAAACCCAACACGTTTGGCTTTGGCTTCCACTTCGGCGACTGTCCATTTGGCCGTTTCAACGAGAACCGGTGGGACGGCGAAGTGTGGAAGCCCATCGCCACACTGGTGTGTGCTCCGCCACCGCGCCCGTCTATGTAGGCCACTGGGTGACTCGAACGAACGAACAGCCTGCTTCGTCGCGCTCGACCACGCGATGTGGTCGAGGAACGCACGGGATACGGGACCTGCACTCGCGCTAATGGAGCCTGCGTCCTGCGGGTGGTTCGGGCACCAGCTGTCGAGCGGCTCCCCAGCAGGCCGCTCAGGCCCAATCCCCGCCCGCACGAGCTCAAGCACCGCAGTCATCAGGCCGAGCCACGAAACCGACGTCAAAATCGACCTCGACCTCGCGGGCGTGCCCGCCTCATCGTCATTGCAAGTCGTCAAGCTCAAAGGCGACGATTAGGGCAAGTCGTACGCGAATCGTGACGAACAACGGAGTTTCGCCGCCAGCGCGGCTATGGCAACTTCCGGCGACCGAACTCGCCAGCTTGGTCCGATCGCGCGAAGTCTCGGCGCGCGAGGTCGTGGAGGCGGCCTTGGATCGGCTCGATGACATCAACGGTGCGATCAACGCGGTGGTTGATCATCGCCGCGACGAGGCATCGGCTGCCGCCGTCATGATCGACGATTGACTGCGCCGCGGCGATGAGGTTGGACCGCTGGCCGGTGTGCCCGTAACGGTGAAGATCAACGTCGACCAGGCCGGCTACGCCACCACCGACGGCGTGACGCTACAGCGTGACCTCATCGCCAAAAACTAACAGCCCCGTCGTGGACAATCTTTTGAAGAGCGGTGCAGTGGTCATCGGCCGGACTAATGCGCCAGCATTCTGCCTCCGTTGGTTCACCTCGAATCAAATGCACGGGGAAACCCGCAACCCACGGAACGCGGGCTTAACTCCAGGTGGCTCGTCGGGATGGGCCGCCGCGGCAGTCACGGCGGGCATCGGCGCGATTGCGCACGGAACCAACATCGCAGGTTCGATCCGCTATCCGGGGTATGCCTGTGGGATACATGGGTTGCGCCCGACACTTGGCCGCGTCCCCGCGTTCAACGCCTCTCTCCCCGGACCAACTATCGGCGCCCAGCTTGGGCGAGTTTCAGGCCCGTTAGCGCGCAGCGTCGCCGACGTCCGGCTGGCATTCACGGCGATGGCCGCCCGAGACGCCCGCGATCCGTGGTGGGTGCCCGCGCCATTGTCAGGTCCGCCCCCCGTGGTCAATCGAGCGGCTTTCTGCGTGGCACCGGACGGGCTTGGCACCAGAGCCGAAGTGGCGCAAGCGGTCCGCGACGCGGCCGAGCGGCTCAAAGCCGCAGCGTGGGACGTGGACGAGCTGGCCACCACCCCGCTACTCGCCGAAGCAGCCGATGCGCAAACTCGCCTTCCTTGACGGGTACGACGACAAACTTGCGGCCGCACAACGGGAAGGCGACCCGGGTGCGTTGAATGTGTTGGCGCGTCTGCGCGAGCAAGGCATCGCTTTCGACCTGACCGCGTTCTCCAAGTTGCTGATTCGCCGAGCGACAGTTCTACGCGAGTGGATGACGCTGTTCGAGAACTACTCTGTCCTGGTGATACCGGCCAGCGCCGAGCTGCCCTTCGCGAACCGTCTCGATATGCAAGGCGACGCCGCCTTCGCGCGGGTGTTGGCCGCACAGCTCCCGCAGCTCGGTTTGCCCCACCTCGGGCTGCCGGCGCTGACCGTGTCGACCGGTCTGCCCGGGAGCACGCCGGTCGGCGTGCAAATCGTTGCGGGCCGTCACCGCGAGGACCTCTGTCCGGCCGCCGGAGAATCGATCGAAGCTGCCGGTACACCAGTCTCACCGATCGACCCGATGCCGGGATAGGGTTGCAGCGCCGCCGCCCGAGCTGGGAAATCGGGCCGAAACAACGGCTCAAGTAAGCTGGCAAATCGTGCAAAAGCAGCTTCGCAGGTTAGGGGTGATGGGTGGGACGTTCGATCCCATCCATTACGGCCACCTGGTTGCCGCCAGTGAGGTCGCCGACCTATTCGACCTCGACCAAGTGGTGTTCGTCCCCAGCGGTCAGCCCTGGCAGAAAGACCGGCACGTCTCCGCTGCCGAGGACCGATACCTGATGACGGTGATCGCCACGGCGTCCAATCCCCGTTTCTCGGTCAGCCGGGTCGACATCGACCGCGCCGGTCCCACCTACACCAAGGACACCCTGCGCGACCTGCACGCCCTCAATCCGGGCTCGGAGTTGTACTTCATCACCGGGGCCGACGCGCTGGCCTCCATCCTGTCGTGGCAGGGCTGGGAGACGATGTTCGAGCTGGCCCGCTTCATCGGGGTCAGCCGGCCCGGCTACGAGCTGCGCCGTGAACACATCACCGGCGTGCTCGGTGAGCTTCCCGAGGATGCGCTGAGTTTGGTCGAGATTCCCGCGCTGGCCATCTCCTCCACCGATTGCCGCCGGCGCGCGGCGCAGCGCCGGCCGCTGTGGTACTTGATGCCAGACGGCGTCGTGCAGTACGTCTCCAAGCGCCGGCTGTACCGCGACGACACGGAGCCGACGGTGAGCGTGACCGAAACGCGCCTGACCACAGGGGAACACCCATGAGCGCCACCCAGGAGGCCATTGACATGGCGACGGTGGCCGCCGGCGCCGCCGCCGCGAAGTTGGCCGACGACGTCATCGTCATCGACGTCTCCGCCCAGCTCGCCATCACGGACTGTTTCGTGATCGCCTCGGCATCCAACGAGCGACAGGTCAACGCCATCGTCGACGAGGTCGAGGAGAAGATGCGCAAGGCGGGTTACAAGCCGGCGCGTCGCGAGGGGACGCGGGAAGGCCGTTGGACGCTGCTGGACTATCGCGACATCGTCGTTCACATTCAGCACCAGGAAGACCGCGACTTCTATGCCCTGGACCGGCTGTGGAGTGACTGCCCGGTGGTGCCCGTCGACCTCGATGAGAGCCACGACGACTCGGAAGACTCGAGCGCCCAATGAGAATTCGTCGTCTGATCATGTTGCGGCACGGGCAAACCGAGTTCAATGCCGGTAGCCGGATGCAGGGCCAGCTGGATTCCGAACTCAGCGAACTCGGGCGGGCACAGGCGATCGCCGCCGCCGAGGTGCTGGGCAAACTGCAGCCGTTGCTGATCGCGTCGTCGGATCTGCATCGCGCCTTCGACACCGCGGTCAGGCTGGGGGAGGCGACCGGTCTTCCGATCCGGGTGGACCCGCGGTTGCGGGAAACCCACCTCGGCGACTGGCAGGGATTGACCCATACCGAGGTCGACGAACAGGCCCCCGGTGCCCGGCTGGCCTGGCGTGAAGACGCCACCTGGGCGCCGCATGGCGGCGAGAGCAGGGTGGACGTCGCGGCTCGCAGCCTGCCCTTGGTCGCCGAATTGGTGTCGGGCGAGCCGGAGTGGGGTGATCCCGACGGACCGGATCGCCCGGTGGTGCTGGTGGCGCACGGCGGACTGATCGCCGCCCTGTCGGCCGCGCTGCTGAAGCTTCCGGTCGCCAATTGGCCGATTCTGGGCGGCATGGGCAATGCCAGCTGGGTGCAACTGTCCGGCCACTCCGACGGTCCAGCCGACGAATTCGACAGTATCCGTTGGCGTTTGGACGTGTGGAACGCTTCGGCGCAGGTGTCCAACGATGTCCTCTGAACTTCGGCGCAGACCGACGCTGCTGATCTTCGCCGACTCCTTGGCTTATTACGGTCCGACCGGGGGGCTACCCGCCGACGATCCCCGCATCTGGCCGAACATCGTTGCGAATCAATTGGATTGGGATGTCGAGTTGATTGGCCGCATCGGGTGGACGTGCCGTGACATCTGGTGGGCGGCGACCCAGGACCCGCGGGCCTGGGCGGCGCTGCCCAGGGCGGGTGCGGTCATCTTCGCCACCGGCGGCATGGATTCGCTGCCCTCGGTGCTGCCCACGGCGCTGCGTGAGCTGATCCGTTATGTGCGGCCGCCCTGGCTGCGGCGCTGGGTCCGTGACGGCTACGGCTGGCTGCAGCCCAGGCTGTCACCGGTGGCCCGGTCCGCCCTGCCTCCGCACCTGAGCGCCGACTACCTCGAACAGACCCGTGGCGCAATCGATTTCAACCGTCCCGGTATCCCGATCGTGGCTTCGTTGCCATCGGTGCATATCGCCGACACCTACGGTAGGGCTCACCATGGCCGGGCGGGAACGGCGTCCGCGATCACTGACTGGGCGCAAAACCACGATGTGCCGCTGGTCGATCTCAAAGCCGCTGTCGCCGAACACATCATGGCTGGTCACGGAAACCCCGACGGCATTCACTGGAACTTCGAAGCCCACCAGGCGGTGGCGGAGTTGATGCTCAAGGCGCTCGCCGAGGCCGGCGTGGTGACGATGCAGCGGGGGCACCTCCCGCTTGCGGGGGACGCGCAGCGCGATGAGGAGCCGCGCAATCAGGCCGGCGTGCCCAACGAAAAGCCCCGCGGGTAGCGCCGGTGACTGTCGTGGTGGTGACCGACTCGTCGGCACGTTTGCCTGCAGAATTGGTCGAAAAGTGGGGAATACGCGTCGTTCCACTGCATATCCTGCTCCACGGCACCGATCTGCGCGACGGTGTGGACGACATACCCGACGACATCTACAAACTCGCGGCCACCACGGCGGCGGCCACTCCGGCCGAACTGGCCGACGCATACCAGCAGGCGTTGGCCGACAGCGGCGCCGACGGTGTGGTGGCCGTGCACATTTCGTCGGGGCTGTCCGGGACCTGCCGGGCCGCTGAACGTACCGCGGCCGACCTGGATCCCCACATCCGGGTCATCGA
>NZ_LZKU01000150.1 GCF_001672975.1 Mycobacterium sp. 1465703.0 | reverse complement strand
CCGCGCGCAGTTCCTCGACGAAGTCTTCGGCCTCGCCGACCGGAATGAGCGAATCGTCGTGACCGTGCAGGACGAAGAACGGTGGCGCATCGGCACGCAGCCGTCGGATCGGCGAGGCGTCGACGAAAATGTCGCGGTGGGTGGCGAATTTCTTTTTGACAACCAATCTTTGGAGCAAGTCCACGAATTCGCGACGACCCTCGCCCTCGGTGGAAAACCAGTCGTAGCGTCCGTACACCGGCACCGCGGCGACTACCGAGGTGTCGGCGTCCTCGAAGCCCGGCTGGAACTTCGGGTCGTTGGGAGTCAGTGCCGCCAGCGAACACAGATGGCCGCCGGCGGATCCGCCGGTGATCGCCACGAAATTCGGATCGCCGCCGTAACGCGAGATGTTCTCCTTGACCCAGGCCAGCGCGCGTTTGACATCGACGATGTGGTCGGGCCAGGTGTGCCGCGGGGACACCCGGTAGCCGATCGACACGCACACCCAGCCGCGCGCGGCCAAGTGACTCATCAGCGGATAGCCCTGCGGGCGGCGCATTCCGATCACCCACGCGCCACCGGGCACCTGCAGCAGGACCGGCGCCTTGCCATCACGGGGCAGATCGTGGCGGCGCCAGATGTCGGCGAGATTGGCCCGGCCGTGCGGACCGTACGACACCACGTTGGTCTTCTCGACGTAGCGGCGGCGTGCGACGGTGTTGCCCAGGGGCAGGGTGCGCCGCCCGCTGCGCCTCGGTTCGGTCTGGGGCAGCTTGTCCAGCGCCTCTTCGTAGTCATCGCCGAGTTCGTCGCGTAGCCCCGCCTCCAGCACCGGGCCCGGGGTGGTGATGCCCCGATACTTGATCACCCCCAGGACGGCCCAGGACGCCACCGTCAAGGCCAGCGCGGCCTTTCCTCGCCGCCCCGCGAAATCGCCCCGGCGGCCCCGCCGTAGCGCGTCGAGCAGCGACGCGGAGAAGTACACGCCCGGCACTTCGGAAGTCGGCCAGCCGAACCAGAACACCAGGACGGTGCTGTAGCCCTTGCGGGCCAGCGGGCGTAATCCGTTGGCGGCGTTGGCCAATTCGAGCGCTGCGCGCGTAAGCGGCCGGGGTTTGCGGATCGTCCGGGTCAGCCGCATCAGCCGTTCACCCGCGCTTGCAAGTCGGCGCGCAGGATCTTGCCGGTGCTGCTGCGGGGGAGTTCGTCCAGCACGGTGATGTCGCGGGGGATCTTGTAGTTGGCCAGGTTCTCCCGCACGTGCTGCTTGAGCGCGTCGGGGGCGGCGGCCGCGTCGAGCCCGGCGCCTGGCTTCAGCACGACGAAGGCCGCGAGCCGCTGCCCGTATTCCGCGTCGTCCACGCCGATCACGGATGCCTCCGCCACATCGGGGTGAGCCGCCAAGGTTTTCTCCACTTCGATCGGGTACACATTCTCTCCACCGGAAACGATCATCTCGTCGTCGCGGCCGACGACGAACAGGCGCCCCGCTTCGTCGAGATACCCGAGGTCGCCCGACGACATGAATCCGGCGTGAAAGTCTTTGGTGCTACCGGAGGTGTAGCCGTCGAACTGAGTGTTGTTGCGCACGTAGATGCTGCCGACCTCACCGGTGGGCAGCTCGTTGAATTCCGGGTCCAGGATCCGGATTTCGGTTCCTCCCGCGGGCCGGCCCGCGGTGTCGGGCGCCGCGCGCAAATCCTCCGGAGTGGCGGTGGCGATCATGCCGGCTTCGGTGGCGTTGTAGTTGTTGTAGATCACGTCGCCAAAGGCGTCCATGAACGCGATGACGACATCGGGTCGCATCCGCGAACCAGACGCCGCGGCGAATCGCAGCGACCGGCCGCTGTAGCGGCGCCGCACCTCGGCGGGCAGCTCCATGATGCGGTCGAACATCACCGGCACCACGGCAAGCCCGGTGGCCTGGTGGCGGTCGATGAGATCCAGGGTGGCCTCGGGATCGAACTTGCGCCGGGTGATCACCGTGCAGGCCATGGACGCGGCGAAGATCAACTGGGAGAAACCCCACGCGTGGAACATCGGCGCCACGATCACGATGTTTTCCTCCGCGCGCCACGGCGTGCGGTCCAAGATTGCCTTGA
Source organism: Mycobacterium sp. 1465703.0 (assembly GCF_001672975.1). Taxonomy (GTDB): domain Bacteria; phylum Actinomycetota; class Actinomycetes; order Mycobacteriales; family Mycobacteriaceae; genus Mycobacterium. Next base: position 4,345 of record NZ_LZKU01000150.1, on the reverse strand, counting down.
GCGTTCCTATCCCAGCGTTGCCACCGGTTTGGTTGGCGCCCTTGGGTGTTCCGGTGGTGCCGGAGGTCAGCAGGATCATCCTGCCCTTGCGGCCGGTGCGCTCGGGCCGTTGTCCGGCGTGTTCGGCGATCAGCTTCTCGACGGTGAGTTCGTGTTGCTGATTCGTCCAGGCCACGATGCGGGCGGCGTTCGGCTTGTCGGCCAACGCGCGCTCCACCGTCGCGGTGAACTCCTCGTCGTAGACCACGGCGTCGACGCCCTCGCGGTTGACCACCTCGGCCAGCGCGGGCCCGGCGAACGATGTGTTGAGCAGCACGACGTCGGAGCCGATCCGGTTGACGGCCACCACCGACTCCACGAACCCGCGGTGGTTGCGGCACATGATGCCCACCACCTTCGGTTGACCCGCGGGCAAGCGTTGCAGCGCAGCACCGAACGCGTTGATCCGTTCGTCGAGTTCCCGCCAGGTGAGTGTGCCGAGTTCGTCGACCAGTCCGGGACGGTCGGGGCAGCGCTGCGCCGCACTGGCGAAGCCCACCGTCATGCCCATGCCTTCGCGGCGCATGGCCGCGGCCATCTTGAGGTAGCGGTCGGGCCGCATCGGCGCGATCATGCCGGCGCGGGCCAGCGTGGTGACCACGCCGAGTGTTTCGCTCAGGGGATTCGGCATGGCTCAGCCCAGAATCGGGAAGCGGCGCTTGGCGGCGAGTTCGGTCAGGGCCTGCTGCATCACCGACCGGACGTACTCGTCGACCTCGTCGACGTCCGGGTCGTCGCCGAACTGCTTGGCGATGTCGATCGGTTCCAGCACCTGAGTCACGATCTTGGTGGGCAGCGGCAGATTCGGCGGAATGACGGCGCTCAACCCGAACGGGAAGCCGAACGACAACGGCAGAATGGCGCTGCGCAGCAAGCGTTTAATCCCCAGCCGCTCGGCCAGCCAGGTGCCGCGGGTCAGATAGAACTGGGTCTCCTGCCCGCCGATGGACACCGCCGGCACGATCGGGACGCCGGCTTCGATCGCCGTTCGGATGTATCCCTTGCGGCCGTTGAAGTCGATGACGTTCTCCGAGAGGGTGGGCCGGTAGGCGTCGTAATCGCCGCCGGGGAACACGATGACCACCCCGCCGGACCGCAACGCCTCGGCCGCGTTCTCCCGGTTGGCCCGGATGTATCCGGTGCGCCGGAAGAGGTCTCCGGTGGGGCCGGTCATCAGGATGTCGTGGCTCAGCGTGTAGACCGGCCGGTCGTAGCCGAGTTTGTCGTAGAAGTGCACGCTGAAGATCGGGACGTCCATCGGGAACATGCCACCGGAGTGGTTACCGACCACCAAGGCTCCGCCGGGCGGGAACGCGTCCAGGCCGTGCACCTCGGACCGGAAGTAGGTCTTCAAGACCGGCCGCATCACCGCCATCAGACGCTGGGTCAAGACGGGGTCGAATTTGCCGATATCCCCGCCGTCGGGGTTGCCGTTGTCGGTCACTTTCCTCCCTTGACGCCCGCACGCGGCCACTTCGCCGAGTCGAGCCTCTCGATGGTAGCGATCGGGGCGCAGTCGCTGTCATGGTGTTTCTGTTCGGGTATGTGTACCCACGGGACCCGGGCGCTATTGTTAGGACTCCCTACCAACTCCTCAAGAAACGGGGACCCGATGGACGTTGCCGGTCTGTCATCTGAGCGAGGCACACGCTCGAGTACTAGTCACAGATCGGCCAGCGCCCGTGATCGGCGGCGCTCGCGCACCGTTGTCCGCGTGGAATCAACTCGTGCGGGGCAAGAACCGTCCCGGGCCGTCGAGCGGACGGCCGGTGCGCTGGTCGCGGCCGAGCCGGACACGCCGGATGCGCTGCAGGCCGACTACTTCCTGCGCCTACTCACCGGTCGCCGCGGCCTGATCGACCAGCGCATCGACGACTGCCAGCGCAAGATCATCACCGCCGAAGCCAAGGGCGACGCGGACGCCGGGGCGAACTTCCGCCGTCTGCTGCAGATCGCCGAGCAGGATCGGCTGACGGTGGACACCCTGATCGACAAGCTGCGCCGGCGATTCACTGCCCGGGTGCCGGGCGGGGCGGCGGCGGGTCCGGTACTCGTGCTCCGCCGAACGGGTCCGACCGCGCGCTGAAGCAACTTCTGCTGCAACGGATTTGGTGATCGGTTCACCGATGCGGCAGTCGGCGCGCAAGCACTGAAACGCACAACGCGGCACCCCCGCGCGCGTGTGCCGATACATTCTTATGGGCCAGCTGGTTTTCAGACAGGAACGAGGCCACCCATGGGATTCATGGCTCCCGAGTTTCCCGATGTCGACCCCGGGACGTGGCTCGCCTTGCCGCGCTCGACCCGGCGCCAGATCATGACCCGGCATTGGGTCGAGCACGGCTTCGGTTCCCCGTACGCGGTCTATCTGTTCTACGTCTTCAAGATCGCCTTGTACGTCGCCGGCGCCGCCGCGGTGATCTCATTGACGCCTGGTCTGGGCGGGCTCGATCACATCGCGCACTGGTGGACCCAGCCGATCGTGTACCAGAAGCTGGTCGTCTTCACGCTGCTGTTCGAGATCCTGGGCCTGGGCTGCGGATCGGGGCCGCTCACGGCGCGCTTCTGGCCGCCATTCGGCGGCTTCCTGTACTGGTTGCGGCCCAACACGATTCGGCTGCCGCCCTGGCCGGACAAGGTGCCCTTCACCGGTGGTGACAGCCGCACTGTCGTCGACGTGGCGCTTTATCTCGTGGTGCTGGGCTCCGGCGTCTGGGCGCTGCTCTCACCGGGTCGGGGCGGCCCGGTCACCTCGGGCGGCGATGTCGGCCTACTCAATCCCATGTTGGTGGTGCCCGCCATCGTCGCGCTGGCGCTGCTGGGACTGCGGGACAAGACCGTCTTCCTGGCGGCGCGCGGCGAGCACTACGGCTTGACCCTGCTGGTCTTCTTCTTCGGGTTCACCGACCAGATCGCCGCCTTCAAGATCATCATGCTGGCGCTGTGGTGGGGCGCGGCGACGTCCAAGCTCAACCATCACTTCCCGTATGTCGTGGCGGTCATGATGAGCAACAGCCCACTGCTGCGCGGGCGGGCGTTCAACTGGTTCAAGCGCCGGCTCTACCTCGATCCGGTCAACGACCTGCGACCGTCCTGGATACCCAAGGTGATGGCCCATGTCGGCGGGACCACGGCCGAGTTCGCAGTTCCGCTGGTTTTGGTGTTCGTCGCCGACGGACACAAGTGGGCGTGGTTCCTGATCGCCTTCATGGTGCTGTTCCACCTCAACATCACGTCGACCATTCCGATGGGAGTTCCGTTGGAGTGGAACGTTTTCTTCATCTTCTCGCTGTTCTACCTGTTCGGGCACTATGCCGGCGTCACAGCCACCGGGTTGAGCTCACCGCTGCTGCTGATCATCCTGATCGCCGCACTCGCGGTGGTGCCGATCGTGGGAAACCTTTTCCCGCAGCAGATTTCGTTCCTGCCGGCGATGCGTTACTACGCGGGAAACTGGGCCACCAGCACCTGGTGCCTGGGCAAGGGCGCCGAAGACAAGATCGAGGCCAACGTCACCAAGGCGTCGGCGCTGGCCCCCAACCAGCTTGCCCGGCTTTACGATCCGCAGACCGCCGAACTCATGATCGACAAGTTGATGGGCTGGCGGTCCATGCACACCCATGGGCGCGCGCTGGGCGGGCTGGTGGCCCGCGCGTTGCCCGACGGCGCCGACGAAGCCGACTACCTGCTGCGCGACGGTGAAATCATCGCCGGACCGCTGATCGGGTGGAACTTCGGCGAAGGCCACCTGCACAACGAACAGCTGCTGGCCGCCGTGCAGCGGCGCTGCGACTTCGACGAGGGCGAGGTGCGGGTGATCATCCTGGAAGCCCAGCCGATCCAGCGGCAAACGCAGGCCTACCGCATCGTCGACGCCAAGACCGGTCTGATCGAAGAAGGCTACGTCGACGTGGCGGACATGCTGAGCCGGCAGCCCTGGCCCGAGCCCGGCGAGGACTACCCCGTCCACGTGACGACGCAACGCAGCACTCGATGACCACCGCGGTCGTCGTCGGCGCAGGCCCGAACGGTCTGGCCGCCGCGATCCATCTCGCCCGCCACGGCGTCGCCGTGCAAGTGCTGGAGGCCCGCGACACCGCGGGCGGGGGAGCGCGCTCGGCCGAACTGACGGTGCCCGGGGTGATCCACGACGTCTGCTCGGCCACCCACCCCTGGGCAGTCGGTTCGCCGTTCTGGCGGGAGCTAGACCTGCAGCGCTACGGGTTGACGTTGCGGTGGCCGGAAATCGACTGCGCACATCCGCTCGACGACGGCACCGCGGGCGTGCTGTACCAATCGATCGACC
>NZ_LZKU01000149.1 GCF_001672975.1 Mycobacterium sp. 1465703.0 | reverse complement strand
CAAGTCATGCCGAAACCTCAGCCGGTCACCGTCTTCGACGAGCAGATCCGCGCGCACCGCTTCCTCGAGCGCCGACAGCAACGACGCCGGCGACCGTTCCAGCATCGCAGCCAATAGCTCCGCCGAAAACCGATCCGGCAGCACCGCCGCCACCCGCACCACCTCCGAAGCACTATCGGAAAGCAGGTCCAGCCGCTGCTGCATACCGGCGCCCAGACGCCGCGGCAGCCCGTGTCCGGTGGCCACCGCCCGCCCCCCGCTAAGGTTCAGTCGGTCCTCCTCGCCCAGCCCGCGGACCAGCTCGCTGACCAGAAACGGATTGCCGTGCGCCTTGGAGGCCAAATTCAGCAGCGACACATCGGCTTTCGCTCGCACCGCGTCGCTGACCATGTCGGTGACGGCGTCCGGCGTGATGGCCGCCAATCGCACGAATGTGGCGTTCGCGCGCTGCAGCACCGACAAGGTTTCCTTTACCGCCGGTCCGCCGGCTCCGGTGCGGGCGGTCAAGACCCACAACACAGGTACGTCCGGCCGCGTTGCGGCCAGCGACCGCAACGCCAGCAGGGTGGCGTTATCGGCCCAGTGGATGTCCTCGAGGACGATCGCCAAGGGTGTTTGGGACGCCGCGGCATATATGGCGGCCTGCAGATCACGCACCACCCAATAGCTGAGATCGGCGGTCGTGCCCAAGCGGCGCAACGCTTCCGCATCACCGACCGGGGGATCCGCGCGCAGGGTCGCCATGAACAGCGAGAAGAACGGCACCGTCCGCTGATACTCGAACGCCTCGCCGAACAACGGCCGAACACCGGCCTTCTCGGCGAGCGCCAAGACCTCGGTCAACAACCGGCTTTTGCCGATGCCCGGCGGTCCCTCGATGACCAGCACACCTCCACGCCCTTGGGCGAGTGCCGCGATCCGCTCGCCGATTACCTTGAGCTCGGCTGCCCGCCCCCGAATCGGCGGAGTGACCAGCCGCTGACCGCCGACATCAAAAAGGCCGGTTGAAGGCCGCACCGGTTTCCTGTCCACGAGTTACTGGACTGCGCTTGCAGTGGCGCAATTCTAGTCATCGACATGATTTGCTGTCGATCAATCAGCGCCGCGTGTGAGCTGCGTCAACTGGGTGCGGGAGGTGATGCCCAGCTTGGCGAAAGCATTGTGGACGTGGGTCTTCACCGTGTGGGGGGAGAGGTGCAGCTGCGTGGCGACGTCGCGGTTAGTCGCGCCCTGTGCGATGAGGTTGATGACCTTGTGTTCGGAGTCGGTGAGGCTGTCCCAGCCCGTTTTTGCCCGCGATTGGGTGACGATGCGCCGTTCTACGCCTAATCGGCGCAGTGCGCGGCCGACCCGGCGGGCATCGGCAATCGCTTCACACTCGATGTAGGTGTCGAACGCCGCGTTCAGCTGGTCGAGCGCCTCAGCGTTGCGCTGTGCGCGACTCAGCTCGGCGCCGGCGTCCTCGGCAGCGCTCGCGTAGAGAAGCGGCCGCGACGACGAATGAAGCAACTCCGCGGCAGCCACCAATGCTTGGGTGTCGCGCTCGAGGATCCCGCGGGTGTGCTGGGCGACTGTGGTGAACAGCGGAACGGCGGGCCGTTCGCGTTCGAGCACGTCAACGGCGTCTAGCAGACGCGCTCGCAGGCCGGCATCACCGGCGGCCGAGGCCACCCGCGCGGTCAGGGTCAGCTGATCCAAAACCGTAGGCAAGACCGGCGTCATGAGTAGCGAGATTTCGCCGCCGAGCCAGCGCAACGCTTCATGAACATCGTCGCGCTGCCACGCGGCCAGCCCCAGCGCGGCCGCCGCCCCGCGACGTACGGAAGGTGAACCGTTGGAGTAGGCATCGCGTGCCTCACTCATTGTGTCTGCCAACAAGGTTCGGTCGTCGGTGCGCGCCGCCACCTCCGCCAGGGTGAACATGCGCATCGCGGTTACAAATGTCGAACCTGTCCGCTCGGGCGTCGGCAGCCACTCGATGGCGGCGCGGGCAGCCGACAATCGGCCCGCAGCCACCTGCACCACCCCCGCCGTCAGGGCCCAGATGTGAAGCGCCATGCCGTCGCGTTCCTGCTCGGATTTCTCTGTGCAGCTCGCGACCAGCGTGGCCGCATCGTCCAACCGTCCGACCACGGCGAGCAGGTTTGCCAGGTGGCACGCGGCGAGGTTATGAGCGGTCATATCGCCCGCGGGGCTCAGGACTTGCAGTTCCTCAACGCGGTGCAGAGCGCGGCCCGCGTACCCGTCCGCGCAGTCGAGGCAGGCAAGTACTACTCCGGACAGGATGCTCGACTCGAGATCGCCGGTGGATGTGGCGGCGGCGGCCGCCTCGTCGGCTGCCGCGGTGTCCTGTCCGTGCTGGCCGTACATCGCCAGGTTGTAGGCCAGCCACGCCCGATGTCGTGCCTGGGTGACCTCGCTGATGTCGGGCAACTGAAGTGCACGTCGGTTGTCTTCGATGTGTCGCGTTGTCGTATCGGTGATTGGGGTCCGGAGCCGGAGAAGAATCTTGGCTTCTTCTTCCGGCGCCAGAGCGTCAGACAACGTGGTGCTGGCCAAGCTTTCCGCCTCCTCGTAGCGGGTGGCCCGATTGAGCAGCACGATCGTTTCTGCGACGAGTGGGGCGCGTCCTGGATCTTGGGCGGGGTGAAGCTCCAACGCGCGCTTGCTCAAATCCGACGCGGCGCTCGGATCGCTATAGGCCAGAGACTGTGCGGCTTCGCGGAGTGCGGCGATCGCGGCTTGATCGCCCACCTCAGCGCTGCGGGCGAGCTGGGTTGCGACCTCCTCGGGCGCCGCCCCCATGTCCATCATGACGGTCGCCGACTGGCGCTCCATGGCTCGGCCTAGCGACTGGGGCAAGGACTGCCGGGTCGCTTCGCGCAGCAAGTCGTGGCGGAACCTCATCTGGTCGCCGTCTTCGATGAGTAAGTCGGCGCGGACCGCCTCATCTACCGCCGATACCAGGGCAGTGGGTCGGCGTTCCAGCATCGCGGCGAGCAGGCGGGCCGAGAAGCGGTCAGGTAGCACTGCGGCTACCTGCACGACTTGGCTCGCGGTATGGGAGAGCTGGTCGAGTCGTTGCTGCATGGTGTCGCTGAGTCGTCGCGGCAGCGTGTCTCCGGTGGCTACCGCCCGCCCGCCGCTGACACCCAGCCGGCCCTCCTCGTCGAGTCCGCGCAGCAGTTCTGTCAGCAGGAACGGGTTGCCGTGTGCCTTGTCGGCCAGACTCAGAAGCGCCGGGTCCGCGTTGGCTCGCACAGCGTCTTGCACAATGTCGGCGACCGCGCCCTGTGTCATGGCCGTCAACCGCAGAAATGCGGCATTCTCGCGTTCCAGCGCGGTCAGCGTCTCGCGAACAGCCGGTCCGCCGGCGCCGGTTCGCGCGGTAAGCACCCACAAAACCGGGGCGTCGGGCCGCGTTGCGGCCAGCGACCGCAGCGCCAGCAGGGTGGCGTTATCGGCCCAGTGGATGTCCTCAAGGACGATCGCCAAGGGTGTCTGGGACGCGGCCGCATGTATGGCGGCCTGTAGCTCGCGCACCACCCAGTAGCTGAGATCGGCGGTGGTGCCCAAGCGGCGCATAGCTTCCGCATCACCGACAGGGGGATCCGCGCGCAGGGTCGCCATGAACAGCGAGAAAAACGGCACCGTCTGCTGATACTCGAAGGCCTCGCCGAATAGCGGCCGAATACCGGCCTTGCCGGCGAGCGTTAAGACCTCGGTCAACAACCGGCTCTTGCCGATGCCCGGCGGCCCCTCGATGACCAGTACGCCCCCGCGTCCCTGAGCGAGTGATGCGATAAGCGCGGCGATCACCTTCAGCTCGTCGGCCCGCCCGCGGATCGGCGGTATGCCAACCTTTCCCGTCGCCCTCGCGGTGCTCACACCAACCACCGCCCACCGGCCCCGAGCGGGCGGGCGGAAGGCCCCGCCGTTGTGTCGTCCACAGTTCTCGCTATCACTAGCGCTGGCCGCTAGTGTAGGCGTGTTCGTCCGCCCCACCTGGTGTTCATCGCACTCGATTGAACTAGATGTGTACTCCGCAATTACCTCCGGCGCACGCTGGCGGTACCCGTTTGGGATGGCGGGTCGGCGTCCCGCCAACGGCATGAGGATGTTCTCGCCAGCCGCGCTCACGCTGTGTCCGCTCACCGGATTTCTCCTCGTTGTGGAGTTGATGTATGGGTTTCTGCGACTCATGACACCGCTGCGCACGGATGGTGAGGGTCTCAACATGAGGTGAGTGAGCGTCTCAAAGTGAGACGCCGGTGGGCGCGCTAAACCGGCCGTCATCGTCTTCTGCGATAGGCGCCATGGCGCCCGCCGGTTCGTCTGAGCAACGGCGGCGCGGCCCGTAAAGTAATCGTTTAAGGTTTACAGCGAAGGGACGCCCAATCTTCCGAAGCGGAAGTGGGGTGACAGGCCGCCGTTTGGCGGCGAGCCAGAGTCGAGGTAGTTCGAAGATGGCGCATGGTGGCTCCGCGACCGAATTTGAGCGGGCCAGGGAAAAGTTCCTGTCCGTCGAGTCGCTCGACGCGGTGCGGTCGCTCGATGAGGACACTCTGCCGCCCACCGTCCTGGACTCCTGGCGTCGGTCGCACGCCTTGCGCCTAGATCCCGACCGGGTCGAGCTCCCATTTGTGCGTGAACCCAATATGGGTTCGCCGTTGGCGCGTGCGGCCGCGCCGGTGCTGCAGCGCATCAGCGATGACCTGGCTGCGCACGCTGTCAGCGCTATCTTGACGTCAACCGACGGGGTGGTGGTTGAACGAACGGCCGCCGAAGTGTCCATCCTCAGTGCCTTGGACACGGTGAGCCTCATACCCGGCTACAGCTTGGCTGAAGAGGTGGCGGGCACCAACGGGATTGGCACGGCGCTGGAAACCGGGCAGCCGGCGTTCATTCGTGGCGGTGAGCACTACGTGGCTGTGTTCACCCGGTTCGCGTGCGCGGGTGCGCCGATCCGAGATCCGATAACGCGCAGGCTCGTCGGCGCCGTCAATCTGAGTTGTCTTGCCGACGAATCCGATCCACTGTTGCTCGCGCTGGCTACCAGCGCCAGTCGTCAGATCGAGGACCGCCTGCGGGCGGTGGCGCATGAGGGTGAGACCGCGCTATTGGAGGCGTATCTGCAGCAGGCGCGGCGATCGACGAGTGGTGTGCTCGCGATTGGCGGCGATGTGGTGTTGATGAACCCCTATCTGCGCCGGACACTCGACGGCAACGAGCAGAACGCGCTGCTCGAACACGCCTCGGATCTGTGCACCTCCACGCTGTCGGGCACGACGCTGGCTGTTCTGCCAAGCGGGCACATCGCCAAGATCACTGCCGCCGACCGCTCAACGATGCCCGGCGGCCGCGCGAATGTCGTTTTCCGCGTTGATCTTTCCGTCCAGACAGGCTTGCACGCGGCTCAAGCAGGCCGGTCGTTGCGCAGAATCCCTGGACTGGCAGGTCGGAACAGCGCCTGGCTGCGCTGCTGCCAGCAGGTGCGGCAGTGCTGCCGCGACCGAGAGTGGGTAATGCTCGAGGGAGAGAACGGATCTGGCCGGGCCCGGCTGGCCCAGGCGGTGGGGCAGGATGTGAAACCAGGCCGAACCGTTCGGGTGATGCGCGCCGAGACGTTTTCCAGCGCAGCGCGTTTCGTCGCCGAGCTGGCGGCTGAGTCTAGCGATGAGGACTTCGCGGTGGTGATCGCCGATGTAGACGAAATCGACAAGGACACACTCGAATCGATCACTTCGATGCTGGCCGCGCGCGCGGGCTCGGGATGGATCGCGGTGACGAAGAGTCCCGCGCCTCCGTCCGCGCCGATCAAGCAGCTGCTGCCGCTGTTTACGCATACCGTGACCGTGCCGGCGCTGCGACACAGGATTGACGACCTCGAGGAACTGGTGCCGCTGCTGCTGCGCGAGATCACCCGGGGCGCTGAGGTGGAATTGGCGCCCGATGCTATGCGCCAACTCAGTAGGCTGCCGTGGCCGGGCAACGTCTCGCAGCTGCGGCGGGTTCTGACCGAAACCGTTGCCAGCCAGCGATCGGGCGTTATCGGAGCCGACAAGTTGCCACCGGAGTGCCGCTCGGTCACGCGGCGCAAGCTGACCCAACTGGAAGCCCTGGAGCGCGACGCGATCGTCCGTAGCCTTCAAGACCACGGCGGGAACAAACAAGAGGCGGCTCGTGCCCTGGGAATGTCGCGGGCGACCATTTACCGCAAGATCAACGACTACGGTATCGCGTAGCACCCCTACGCGTGTCGGCCCAAAAGTATTGGGCCACAATCATTATTGTGAAGCCGCGCCGCTATTCCACCTCTGGTAGGGGCTTGTCGGGCAACGTGTGATGCCCGACGATCAGCAAATCACCCGGGTGAATCAGTTCCCCGGGCGATGACCGCTCATCCCACATCGGTTAATGCTGGCTTAACAACCGGCGAGCGGACGGTACGTGGAGCCAACCAAGCTTTTCGGATCTGCGTTCGGGGCCGCATAAGCGAGCAATGCCTCGCGATGACGGTGGACGACCTGCTGCGTTGATCACCGCGGATCGCCATCGCCACAAATTGGAGAAAACCAGATGAAGCCTCGCCAATTTCGACAGTCGCCTGCTGAAGACGGTTCCGACGCCGCGCGAACACCACGGCTGTTGCATCGCATGCGGGACGCTGCCTTTGTCCGGCGCTGGGCGTACCGCAACGGAGATGCCGCGATGGACACCGTCCAGGCGATCGAGGACCAACTTCGCGCGCTGCGGCCCATTTGCAGTGCCCAACAGGTGTCGAGCGGCATTACCTGCGGCGCGCCCGCGGTGGCGGTCGCCGAGATACACGCCATCGACGGATGCGACCAGATGGGGCTGACCCCAGACGGCGACCTCGTCGAGACGCTCTGTCACGAGTGCTTGGCCACTGTGCGATGGGCGATGCAGACCTACGTGGGCGACAAACGCAAGATGGCGTCTCGATGCGGCACCCACCCGCTGTGCATCACTTGTGGTCGTCCCACCGGGTACCTGCGCAGTGTCTTCTCTGTGCGCAAGATCCGGCCGAAAGGCTGACGTCATGACCCGACTACGGATTGCCTTTCTGTTCATGGCTGTCGTAGCCGGAGCGTACGCGGCGCTGGAGTTGTTCTATGGTCAGCTCACCGATTTGGGTGTCTCCGCCGCCATTTGTGCGGGCTCGTTGGTCGCAGCGCGGCTGATCGCCTATGTCGACCACCGGCGCCGCCAAGCGATGGCGCGAGGACGCGCTGCTGTCTGGCGCCGCCGTGACCGACAGTGCCCGTTATGCGGAGGCCTGCCCCAAAAGCCTAGAGATTCAGACGGATTCGTTGACCGACCGCTCGCGCCCTTATGCGCGACATGCTTGTCGGATTTCAACCCAGACTCGACATGATGAGTCCCGCGCCGGTCTTGACGCCGGCGTCGCCGGGATGACCAAGGCACCCTGAGGTTTTCAAAGATGGATTTCGGGGCCTTGCCACCAGAAATCAACTCCGGCCGCATGTATTGCGGGCCCGGCTGCGGCTCGATGCTGGCCGCTTCGGCAGCATGGGACGGGCTGGCCGCCGATCTGTATTCCACAGCGGGGGCGTATCAGTCGGTGATCTTGGACCTGACCAGTGCAGCATGGCTGGGTCCCGCGTCGATAGCGATGGCGGCCGCCATCGCGCCCTACGTCTCGTGGCTGACGACGACCGCAGCGCTATGCGAGCAGGCGGCCACCGAGGCCAGGGACGCCGCAGCCGCCTACGAGGCCGCATTCGCCATGACGGTGCCTCCACCGGTAGTCGCGGCCAACCGCGCACAACTGATGATGCTGATCGCGACCAACATCCTTGGCCAAAACACCCCGGCCATCGCGGCCACCGAAGCCGAGTACGGCGAACTGTGGGCCCAAGACGCCGGGGCAATGTACGAGTATGCCGGCGCTTCCGCTGCCGCTTCGGCGTTACCGCCGTTCACCTCGCCGCCGTCCACCACAAATGCCGCCGGGGCCGCGGGCCAGGTTGCTGCAGTCGCCCACGCCAGCGCCACGTCAGCCGGCACGGCCACCCAGACCATCATGTCGACGGGCTCGCAGCTGCTCTCCGCAGTACCCAATGCACTTCAGGGTCTTGCACTCCCGTTACCGGCCGCTGCGGCATCACTGCCATCATTCTCGCAGTTGCTGGGCTTACTGAGTCCGGTCAACCTGACCGTTGCGTCGGCGTCAACGGCCATCACGTCGACGGGCATGGCGGGATCGTATGCGGGCCTGGGATATGCGGCCCACTATGACCCAGACGGTGCCAGCAAATTGGATGCCATATTGGAACGATTGGGGTCCGCTCCCGCAGGCTCAGCATCGGGCGCCGCAGCCTCATTGGGTCCGATAGAAGCGACGGCAGGCGGCGGCGTGGCACCTGTAATGTCGGTGGGTTTAGGCCGGGCCTCCTCAATCGGCTCGCTGTCGGTCCCGCCCAGCTGGTCCGCGGCCGCTCCCACGATCAGAAGTGTCGCCGCGGCATGGCCGAACGCCCTCCCCGGCGCCGTCCCGACTATCCTGTCAACGAGCCCGGACAACATGCTCAACGAAATGCTTTTGGCGAGTATGGCAGTACGCGGCATCCGCGGTGCTCCCGCTCAGGGCCGGTCAACGATCACCATAACGGTGACGCCGCGCCGGCCGTATAACGACAACGGGTTCTGACACCGTGCGGCGCAACACTGCTTTCCATCGGGTCACCCGGGTGATTTAGCTTGCCGGGTGATGACGACTCACCCCGCGTCGATGAATGCTTGCGCAACAGCCGGCGAGCGGAGGGCAAGTGCAGTCGACGACGTACCGGATCTGCATTCGAGGCCGCGTGACCGAGCGGCTCGGGTCCGCATTGGAAGGGATGCGCCTCGAGGCCGGTACGACCGAAACCGTGTTCACCGGTGAAATCCGCGACCAATCACAGCTTTACGGGCTCCTCGACCGGGTCCGTGATCTAGGCCTAGAACTCGTCAGCGTACAACCGCAGTCCGCGCCTGACCCGACCACAACAGCCCACAGCGGGAAGGACCTTTAATGCGAGCCATCACTGTTTCTGATCGTGACGCCGGCGTCGCCGGCCTGTCTCTGACGGACCTGCCCTACCCCCAGGCGGCCGACAACGATGTCGTCGTGCGGGTGCACGCCGCCGGTTTCACACCCGGGGAGCTTGACTGGCCGCACACGTGGATCGACCGCGCGGGCCACGACCGGACACCGAGCGTGCCCGGCCACGAGCTGTCGGGCGTCGTGGTTGAGTTGGGCTACGGCACCACCCTTTTGACTGTCGGACAGCGGGTGTTCGGGCTCGCCGACTGGGCCCGCGACGGCTCGCTGGCGGAGTACGTCGCTATCGAAGCCCGTAACCTCGCACCGCTGCCGATGGACATCGACCATACTGTGGCCGCGGCGCTGCCCATCTCTGGATTGGCCGCCTGGCAGGGCCTGTTCGATCACGGTCGTCTTGCCGCCGGACAAACGGTGCTGATCCACGGTGCCGCGGGCGGGGTTGGTTCGATCGCGGTGCAGCTCGCCCGCGAGGTCGGTGCGCGCGTCATCGGTACCGGCCGGACCGCAGACCGAGACCGGGCGGGGGAGCTCGGCGTCCACACCTTCCTGGACCTGGAGACCGAAAAGCTGGAAGCCGCAGGAGAAGTGGACGTGGTGTTCGACGTGATCGGTGGCGAGATCCTGGCTCGATCCGCCGCTCTGGTGCGGGCTGGCGGAACGCTGGTCACCATCGCCGAGCCGCCCAAGACCCAGCCGCAAGACGGACGGGCAGTTTTCTTCCTTGTCGAAGCCGATCGCGCCCAGCTCGCCGGGCTCGCCGCGCGAGTACGGGATGGACGCCTTAAGCCGGTGGTCGGCGCCGTGCTGCCGCTCGCCGAAGCGGCCGCCGCGTTCGCTCCCGGCAAGCGCATCCCAGGCAAGACGATCCTGCGGGTCGTCGAAGACTGAAAAGCAGGAGACTGGGAAGGAACCTCCAGTGATTGTGAAGCTTGTCCAAGGGAAGGCGGCGCCAAAGATGGCCTCAAAAGTACTATCCACCGCACTGATCGCTGTTGTGGTACTTGCGCTTGCGGCGTGCGCCGAGCCGGCGCCGAAGAACTCGGATCAAAAGCCGGTGGTGCGCCCAGTGTTCAATCAACCTACTAATGTTCCGGGCAAATCACTTGAGGCAGTTTCCGTGAGCTATCCACCCGGAGCTAAGAGCGAAGCTCACCACCACGCGAAGTCGGCGTTCATCATGGCGTACGTGATCTCCGGAGCGATCCGGAGCCAAGTCGAAGGTGAGCCTGAACGCGTCTATCATGCCGGCGAGACGTGGAGCGAAGCCCCCGGTGCGCACCACTCGACCAGTGAAAATGCCAGCGCCACCGAATCTGCCGAATTGCTCGCGGTCTTCCTGCTCGATACCGGAGACGGGCCGCTTACCATAGACGACAACGCGAAAAAATGAGCCGCATGGCAACGATGAAAAGTGTTGGCACCGTTTGATCTCCGCGATTTCGCGACATGATCTATGTTCGGGAGGAGTCCATGCGCACGCCTGATCCGGTTTGGGTTGTCCGGATAGCGTTGCGGTTGTCGCTCGCGGCCGCCTTTCTTTCCGCTGTCGCCGACCGATTCGGTTGGTGGAAGCCGCTTGGGCAGGGTAGTTGGGGGAGTATGACTGCTTTCGCCGACTACACCCACCAGCTAGTTCCGTTTGCCTCTGGATGGTTGTTGACCGTCATTGTGTGGGGCGCCACCGCAACCGAGGCGACCCTGGGAGTCTTGCTCCTGGCCGGCTGGTGGCCGAGACTCGTCGGCGCGGCGACTTGCCTGGTGCTCATAGTATTTGGAACCGCGATGGCTGTGTCCCTCGGTGTGGAATCACCGCTGAGCTACAGCGTCTTCTCCGCGGCGAGCGCGGCCGCCGCCTACGCGGTACTCGGCACAACGTCGCCGCCACGCACCATCAACCCAAACAGCCCGAACGCCTTGTCCAGTCCCGAGCACGGCTGGACGTACCGATCATCCGAAGTGAGGATAGATGAAGGGTAGTGAAAACTTCGATGTGGTCGTCATAGGCGGCGGGGTGGGCGGTGTGGCCGCCGTGCGCAAGCTTGCGTCTGCGGGCCTTGCGGTCGCACTCGTTGAGAACCGTCTGGTCGGTGGAGAGTGTCATTACTGGGGTTGCAACCCGAGTAAAACACTGCTTCGCCCAATCGAGGTGTTCAATCTCGCGAAGGCGGTTCCAGGTGTGCGAGAGGCTATTTCGGACGAGGGTCTCGACGTTGCGGCCGTTTTCGCGAAACGCGATGCGATCATCGAGCACCTCTCGGACCAAGACCGCACAGCGTCACTGCGGCAAGCCGGTGTAGCAGTATTTCACGGGTTCGGCCGGTTGAGCGGCGAACGAACGGTTCGGGTGGCCCACGCCCAGGGAGATACCACCAAAGCCGTCTTGACCGCACGCCATGCAGTCGTGTTGGCCACCGGTACTCGTCCTAACGCGCCGGAGATACCTGGGCTGGCGGAGGCGCGTCCGTGGACCAATCGGGAGTTAACCACCATGACGCAGGTGCCGCCTCGTGCGCTGGTGGTGGGTGGCGGCCCCGTCGGTGTCGAGTTCGCAAGCATCCTAACCGGTTTGGGCTCCGCGGTGACACTTCTGGTGCGGGAGAACACCCTGCTTCGCAGCTGCGAACCAGAAGCGCGCGAGCTGGTCGCGCAGTCACTGCGAAGCAAAGGCGTCACAATTCACTTTGAGACAGAGTTGTCGGCGGTAGTCCGCCCCGTGGCGGGAGGGCCCGTCACCGCTCGCTTCCAGGGCCAGGCCATCGAGGTGGACGAGGTCGTCCTGGCCGCCGGACGGCGCACCAATACCGACGACCTCGGGCTGGAAACCGTTGGCCTGCAGGACGGCGGGATCGTTTCTGTGAACGATCATCTACAGGCGGTCGGCGTCACAGGCGGTTGGCTCTACGCGCTGGGAGATACCACCGGGCGTGCTCGGTTGTCTCATATCTCCACCTACCACGGCCGTGTCGTGGCCGACATCATCGTTGCCGTGGCCGCGGGGCGAGAACTGTCCGAGAACGAGTTGGTTGCCCGTGATGCCGGCAATGTTGCGCAGGTTATCCACACTGACCCTCAAGTGGCCTGGGCGGGGCGCACCGAAAGCCAGGCCCAAGCAGAAGGATTCGCGGTGCGGACCCGAACCGCCCAATACCCCGGTGCGGTATCATTCCTCGCCCTCTACCGGGATGGTTTCCACGGATGGGCGAAACTGGTCATCAACGACGAGACCAACACACTGCTCGGCGCGACGTTTGTCGGTCCGCAGTTCTCCGAACTGGTTCAAGCAGCCACCCTTGCTATTCTCGCGAAGGTCCCAGTCAGTCTGCTGCGCCATGCTGTCGCGCCACATCCGACGGTCAATCAGGTTTGGGATCCGCTACTCGCCCAGGAATCCGAACTTGCCTCGATACTGAAAAATGAGGCGCTGCACGCACAGAAGAGTGCTTAAGCGAATCAATCCTGTTAGACGTCGATCTTTGAGAGGAACCACGATGACCTACGATTGGCCGGTCGTCTCCCTGTGACCATGCTTGTAGCGGGGGTCCGCACGCTGGGCGGCAAAGTGGAGACGTTCGAAGTGTATGACCCGCGACCGTTGGCGGCCGACGAGGTGCTGATCGAGATGTGTTCCGCCGGAGTTGGCAACTGGGACAACATTATTCGTTACGGCGGTTGGGACGTTGGTATGAGGCCGCCGCTGGCACTTGGCGTCGAGGCCGCTGGAGTCATCAAGGCCGTTGGTGATCGCCCGGGCGGATTCAGTGTGGGCGGTGAGGTGCTGTGCCACCCGGTGCCGCTGCGCGAACAAGGCACCTGGGCGCCGCTTCTGATCGCACCCGTCGGATCGCTCGCCCGCAAACCGCCCGAGATCGCGTGGGCGACAGCGGCGATATTCCCGGTACCGGCGTTGACCGCGGAGCAGGTGGTCGGCGAGGCGTTGGCGCTGCACGGTGGAGAAACGTTGCTCGTTCACGGCGCGGGCGGAATCACCGGCGGGCTCATTGTCCAACTCGCCGCCCTGCGCGGGGTCGACGTGCTCGCCACCGCCAGCCCGCGCAGCGCCGACCGAGTCCGCGGGCAGGGCGCCCGCGAAGTGATCGACTACAGCGATCCGCTGTGGCCGCAGCACGCGAGAGCGTTGGCGAAGGACTCCATCGACGCTGTCGCCAACGCGGCCCCCGGGGGTGCTGCTGCGGCAATGACCGCGCTTGCCGACGGCGGCCGGCTGGCCACCATCACCCCCGACGCACCCGCATCCACCGACCGGATCAGCGTGACCGCGGTATACGTCCGTTCCGACGGCGCTCAACTCGAGCGCCTCACCGCGCTTCTCGCCTCGCGCCGGTTGAGTATGCCGACCCCGCGTTCGTGCGGCCTGGATGAAGCCGCCGCCGCTCTCGCGCACGTTGTCGCAGGCCATGAGGCCAATGGAGTGGTCATCACGAAAGACACGTCACGAAGTTAGCCGACAACCCCACACGACCAAGGAGCCTTGAGATGACCAGCATTACCCCGATCCTCACCGGAGTGGCCGCTCACATCGGACACTACGCCGATGCCGTCGCCGTATCCGGAAGCGGCACACACATTTTCGTCTCCGGCACACCCGGGGTGCGCGAAGACGGCACCGTGCCTGAGGACTTCACCGACGAAGCACGGCAGTGCTGGGCCAATGTCGAAGCCGCGCTCGGCAAGGCCGGCGCCAAGCTCACCGACATTGTCTACATGCGCCAATGGATCACCAACCGTGACAATGCGTCCGCCTACCTGGCGGTGAGCAAAGAAATCATCCAGCACCAACCCGCCGCCATGTTCACCATCATCGACGGGCTGGTGTGGCCCAACATCCGGGTGGAAGTCGAAGCCACCGCCTTCCTGCCGGCATGAGCGACTACCCGATCGTCGACTTGTCCACCGACGCCCTGCTGACCACGACCCGTTCGGTGCGCAAACGTCTCGATTTGACCAAACCGGTTCCTATCGGCCTGATCCGGGAATGCCTGGAGATCGCGGTGCAGGCACCGACGTCGTCCAATGTGCAGAACTGGAGCTTCATTGTCGTCACCGATGTCGAACAGCGTCACGCGATTGCCGATGTGTACCGGCGCACCTGGGACTCGATCGTCGCGTCCCCTTTCGCGGTCGCCGATCGCTTCAAGGACGAGCCCGCGCGCAATCTCGAGCAACGCAAAGTCTCCGACAGTGCGGCGTATCTCGCCGAACACATTGGCGAGGTCCCCGTCTTGATGATCCCGTGCGTTGAGCTCATCGACGGGGACGGCACGCTGACGAGCGAAAACGCCAACAAGTATTGGAGTTCGATCATGCCCGCCACCTGGAGCTACATGCTCGCCGCGCGTTCTCGGGGCTTGGGAACCACGTGGACCGGGGTGACCATAATGGCCGACGACGAGATGCGGGCCATCCTCGGGCTGCCCGACAACGTCTATCACGCCACGACCATCCCCACCGCCTACTACACCGGCACGACCTTCCACCGTGCCAAACGGATTCCGCTCGACGACGTGTTGCATTTCGACCGGTGGTGAGCCGCAGCAAGTTTGGCGCCTCAGCCCCGTCGATCAACCCGACCAACGATGAGTACCAACACATGTCGCGAAGAACTACGCGCCCATTGGTACGCAATATCGCCCTGAGGGGGGACGCCTCGCACCCCAAAAATATTGCGCTGCAGTGCAAATAGGTGTCTTCTCACATGGCGTTGCCGATGCCGATCCGATTAGGCTTGAGTTTATGAGCAAAGCTATGACCGTTTCTGCTAGCAAGCCTAACCTCGGCCGGTTCGGATCGTTCGGGATCGGCGTCACGCCCCAGCAGGCCAAAGAAAGAGGCCCTGGGTTACGGGGCAATCTGGGTAGGCAATTCGCCGCCGGCCGAATTGTCCTGGGTGGAGCCTATTCTGGAAGCCACGACGACGCTGCAGGCGGCCACCGGAATCGCCAACATCTGGACGGCGCCCGCCAAACCGGTGGCCGTGTCGTTCCACCGCATCGAAAGGATTACCCCGGCCGGTTCCTGTTGGGTATCGGCGTCGGCCATCGCGAGATAATCAATGATTACCGCAAACCGTATGAGGCACTGGTCGAATACCTGGACAAGCTCGACGAGTACGGAGTACCGGCCAACCGGCGGGTACTGGGCGCACAGGGCCCCCGCGTGCTGAAGCTTTCGGCTGAGCGCAGCGGGGGCGCATTCCCATACCAGACCACACCGGAGCACACCGCCCACGCGCGGGAATTGTTGGGTCCGTCGGCGTTCCTGGCGGCCGAGCTCAAGGTGGTGTTGACCACCGACGCCGACGAGGCGCGTGCGGTGGGCGGTAAGGGGCTCGACATGTACTTCAATCTGGTCAACTTTCGCAACAGCTGGAAGCGGCAGGGCTTTTCCGAGGAGGAAGTCGTCCGCCCGGGGAGTGACCGCCTGGTTGACGCTTTGGTTGCTTATGGCACCGTCGACCAAATCGCGGCGCGGTTGAAGGAGCACCTCGACGCCGGCGCCGACCACGTGGCCGTGGAGGTTCTGACGGAGGATGAAAACTTGGTCTCGGCACTGGCCGAATTGGCGGGGCCACTGGCATTGACTCAGCGGTAAGGGCGACGCAGATGAACGAGGACGTGTCGTTGAAACGCCCTCGGCCGATTCGGTTCGTGTATGGCTGCTTGCGCACCATCGCACCGGCCTCGCCGCCAAGATCGAAGCACTCGGCTACGGCGCCGTGTGGATCGGCGCGTGGGACCACGCGTGTTCCTGATCGCCGGCCCGCTTTGGCGGCGATCGGGCTGCTGCTGAACCGCCCGAAAGCCAATGGATTCCACGCCGCACCGTTGATGACCAATCCGCCGCCGGGCGCCGACCTGTGCCCCGACATCGCGGCTTGTGCCGCGACCGGCCCGGTGTGCAACCCGCGCTGGCCAGCAGCCCCTCGGCCGCGACCGAACCACGCCTCCGCGGTAATCGTTCATTTGTTGAAAACAACACCTTATGACCATGCTTGCGCCGGCACCATCGATGTGCTGTTCGCCGAACCTCGCTTTGCGTTGACGGCTAACAGTTGGACCACGCGGCGGCACGAGAAGTCCGGCGCAATTCGAATACGAGGGCACAACAAGTTGGAGGAAAGATGACAGCACTACCCGTACCATCCGAAGCCCACGACTACGAGCGCATGATGACCATGCTGACTGGTTTCTGGGTCACCCAGATCGTCTGTGCAGCGGCGACTTTCAATTTGGCGGATCATCTTGCGGCAGGTACCGACACGGCTGAAGCGATCGCCGCGGAGGAATCCACCGATCCGGACGCCACCCGGAGGCTGATCCGTGCCTGCGCCTCGCTGGGTCTTGTGACGTCGACCGATGGCGTCCAGTTCAGCGGGACGTCCCTGCTCAGCACGCTGCTCAAAGACGACCCGAACTCGTTGCGCGGCATGGCCCTTGTGCAAGCCGCACCTGGTCATTGGTTGACCTGGGGACGCTTCCCGGATGCTGTTCGCAGCGGCGCCAGGCAGATTGAGGCCGCACACGGCACACGCGGCACGATCTTCGACTACTTAGCAGCTCATCCCGACGAGGCGAGTCTTTTCACCGAAGCCATGTCGAACCTCAGTGCAGCTGCGGCGATCGAGATCGCGAAGGTGGTCGATACCCGAGGCGTCAACTACGCACTCGACGTTGGGGGAGCAAACGGCGAGGTTCTTCGGGCGATGATGCGGGCCAACCCCGAGCTGCGCGGTGCAGTCTTCGATCTGCCGCACATTGTGCCCGACGCCGCGGCGGCGGCTCGCAAAGACGGTCTGCAAGAACGCCTCACCGCGGTGGGCGGCGACTTCTTCGAGTCGGTACCGCCCTCAGATCTGTACGTGCTCAAATACATCCTGCACGACTGGGACGACGAGAGCTGTACACGGATCTTGAGAAACTGTCGTGCTGCTATGCAGGAGGGTGGGCGCCTCGTCGTTATCGACTATCTGGTCGGAGAATTCGGAGCTCCTGGACTGCCGACGATGATGGACATGAACATGCTGGTCGTGACTGGCGGCAAAGAACGCGACATCGCCGAGTTCGACGCGCTCTTCGCCTCCACCGGACTTCGTCGCACGACCGTCGGCCAGGCCGGGCAGTTCGCAGTCATAGAAACCGTCGGGATCTGAACGCCGCATCTGTCCCGCGCGCCGCACGGCGGCGCATTACTCACCCGGGTGAATACGTGGTTGGGGTGATGACAATTCGTCCCGCCTGGCTGCAGTCTCGGTACGACGAGATCCGGGTGAGATTGTCGGTCAGCAGAACCAGGAAGGCACCGCGAAATGCATTTAGAGGAGAAGATGAGCGACACCAAGCAGTCCACCGAAGACCTGGCGATCCTCGAGCAGCTCAACAAGGACTACGTCCACTCCGACCAATTCAACGATGTCAAGCGCTTCAGCGAGTTCCTCGCCCAAGACTTCATCGTGCAGACTCCGGGCGTCACTCGGAACCGTGAAGAGTTCCTCGAGTACATCGCTAAGCCGCGTCCCTTCAAGGATCTCGCTGTGCACGACGTCAACATCCGCATCCTCAGTGACGTCGCCTTGATTCACGCCCGCGCCACATACACCATGCTCGCCGATGGTGCGAACCAAGAAGCTCTGTACACGGACACGTATCAGAAGCGTGGGGGCACCTGGGTGTGTGTGGCAGCCTGTGCGATCGCTCCGGGAGCTTGAGGCGCGCACCCGCATCTCCTAGCCCGTGGGCTTCCGATCATGCCGAGTAGATCGGGATAGGTCGTCATGCCGACTGGAATCGTGTTGTTTCCCAACCCGCAAGCAGTCAACGTCGTCGACGACGTGGTGGCCCAGGCCAGCCGTGCGTACGACCTCGGCGTCCGCCAGGTCTGGCTGGGCCAGCAATTCGATTACGACGCGATCACTCTCGCGGCTTTGGTGGGCGCGGCCGTACCGGGTCTCGGCGTCGGCACGTCGGTGGTGCCGATCAACCCGCGTCACCCGCTGATCGTCGCGTCGTTGGCGCAGACTGCGCAGGCCGCGTCGCACGGCAACTTCTGTCTCGGTCTCGGATTGGGCTCGCACGAGCCGGAGCGGCAGGCGTTCGGAATGACGTGGCCCAACACAATCACGCGCCTTCACGAGCAGTTGACGGTGCTGCGGTCCATCTTCGATACCGGAGCAGTCGACTTCAGCGGCAACGAGATCAGCGCGCAGCCCGGATGGCCGGTGCGGGTTGCCGGGGGCACGCCGGTCCCGGTGTACGTGGCCGCGATGGGCCCAAAGGCATTGCAGGTCACCGGCGAGCTGGCCGACGGCACCCTGCCGTATCTCGCCGGTCCGAAGACGATCGAAGAGTTCATCGAACCGGCCATCGCGAAGTCGGCCGGCAACGCTGGACGGCCGAGACCCAAGATTATCGCGCAGGTGCCGGCACTCGTATCCGACGATGTTGATGCGGCAAAGAATTTCGCGGCCGAGCAGTTGAGCTTCTACGCGGCCATTCCGTCGTATCAGAAGGTGATTTCGCGCGAGGGTGTCGCCGGCCCGGCAGACCTTGCCGCGGTGGGTTCAGCGGAATCGGTCAGGCGTCAGCTTCAGGGCTATCTGGATGCCGGTGCGACCGATGTGGTGCTGACCGCACTGGCCTGGGCAGAAACCGCTGTGGCCGAGGAACTGTGGGCTGTCGCTGCCTCGATCTGACCGACCGGTCCGGCGAGTCGCAGCCGAATCCCAGAAAGTGAGCATCGCAGTGGCGACGGTTCGTTGTTCTGCTCAGTGACGGCTGGATTCCCGGCCAGGTCTGGGCCGACGGATTACGCGGGGTGGCTTGATGGCAGCCCCCAGCCTGCACCGGCGTCGCTTTCGGCGAGTGCGGCGATCGCCGACCAGTCCAGCTGCCCGCCGCCGTTGGCCACGAGCGCGAGATAACGGTCGTGCAGCAGGCTGACGACCGGCAACGGAACTGCCAACTCGTCGGCGGCGGCCAGCGCGAGCCGAATGTCCTTGAGTCCCAACGCCGCAGCGAACCCCGCTGGCTCGAATTCCTTGCGAGCGATCATGCCGCCGTAGGTCTGGTAAGCCGGTCCGCCGAACAAGGTGGACGTGAGAATGTCGACGTACCGCAGTGGATCCATGCCGGCCTTGCGGATCAGCGCGATGGCCTCGCCGAGCGACTGGATGACCGACGCGGCGAGGAAGTTACCCGTGAGCTTCACCAAGTTGGCCACTTGTTGCTCCTCGGACACCACGAACGTCGCCTGCCCGATCGTCTCGAAAAGCGGAGCCAGCGCTTCGAGCACCTGCGGCGCGCCCGCCACGATCACGAAAAGCTTTGCAGCCGCTGCGGCGTCGGGCCCGAGAAACACCGGAGCAGCAACGTAATGCTGTCCGGCCGCGCTGTGCGCGTCCGTCAGGCGTTTCGACAATTCGATGCTGATGGTGCTCGACGACACGTGCGTGGCTCCTGGCGCTAACGACGCAAGGACGCCTCGCTCTCCGAACACGACTTCTTCGACGGCACGGTCGTCGCCGAGCATGGTCATCACCACGTCACCGACGCACGCTTCGGCGACGGTGCGCGCCAGCGTTGCGCCCTGCTGGACCAGCGGGGCGGCCTTGGCGGCGCTGCGGTTGTAGACGGTGACGGAGTGACCCGCATTGACGAGGTTGGCGGCCATGCCACGACCCATGTTCCCCAGGCCGATGAATCCGATGTCCATGGCTTCCACTATGCCGTGGTCCGAAGGGAAGTTCGAGGCACTATGCCTGCCGGAATCGTGTTGTTTCCCAACCGGCAAGCAACCAATGCCGTCGATGGGTAGTGCAGCCGGCGCGGCAGACCCAGCGGTCTTGAGCACACCAGCCTGGGGCGTACGCCGGCGTGGCCGAAGACCTCTGGTCGCCGCGTCGCCCTATGCGATTGCGCCGCGCTTCGCTCTCACCGGATGCTAGGTCTCCTGCGAAACCTCGCGCCGTGGGTGGTGCAGCAGCGCACGCACCAGCGGGCGCGGCCCGACGGACCGAAGCATCAGGCTGGCCGGGCGGACCCGCACCCGCTTCGGCCACCAGAACCAGCGTCCCATCACCGTCATGATCGACGGCGTGATGAGCGATCGGACGACGAAGGTGTCGAACAACAGGCCGATGCCGATTGTCGTGCCGAATTGGCCGATCGCCCGGAGGTCGCTGGTGATCATCGCTCCCATAGTGACGGCGAACACCACACCGGCGGCAGTCACCACCGGGCCGGTCACACCCATGCCGCGGATGAGTCCTGTTTTCAGGCCGGCTCCGATCTCCTCCTCGATCCGGGACACCAGCATCAGGTTGTAGTCGGATCCCACCGCCAACAGCACGATCAACGCGAATTCAGTTGCTACCCAGTGCAACTGGAAATCACCAAGGTGCTGCCAGATCAGTGTCGAGAACCCGAATGCGGCCCCGAGCGACATCACGATGGTGCCCACGATGACGCCCGCAGCGACCAAAGCGCGGGTGACGATCACCATGATGATGAAGATGAGCACAATCGAGGCCACCCCGGCGATCATCAGGTCATACTTGGCGCCGTTGGCGATGTCGTAGAACGTCGCGGCGGTGCCGCCGAGGTAGATGTCGGCATTCTCCAGCGAGGTGAGTTTCAGCGCCTCCTTGGCTGCTTGGCGCTCCTGATCGACAGACGCAATTCCCTTGGTCGTCGCCGGATCCACGGTGTGGGTGATGATGAAGCGCGCAGCCTTGCCGTCGGGCGACATCATCAAGCTCAACCCCAATTGAAAGTCGGGGTTCTGGAAGACTTCGGGCGGCAGGTAGAACAGGCTCTCCACCTGAGAGTCGTTGAACGACTTGCCCATCACGGCGTTGGTGTCGGTTAACCGGTCGAACTGGTCGATCAGGCTGTCGAACGAGCTGTAGATGGTCAGCGTCGTATCCCGGATCGACTTCGAGACAGCGATGTTCTCCGGAATAATCGCGAGCAGTTCGCGGGTGGCCTTGGCCGTGTCGGTGAGGTCGCTGGTGAGGGCGTGGAACTTTTCCGCCAGTTGATCGAACCCGTCCAAGGCGGTGAACAGGCTGCGCAGCGACCAGCAGATCGGAATGTCGTAGCAGTGCTTCTCCCAGTAGAAGTAACTGCGAATCGGTCTCCAGAAGTCGTCGAAATCTGCTATGTGGTCCCGGATCTCGTCGGTGATCGCCGCCGTCTCGCCCGTGGTTCTCGAGCTGTCGTCCGCGGCGTTCGCGAGCTTCTGGGTCACCGCGTATTGGCGCTCCAGTAGGGCGATCTGAGTGTCGAGGAAACCGGTGATCCTCTTGATGTCGCCGACACGCTCCTTCAGGTAGGTCAGGTTGCTGCGGATCGGGGCGCTTTGCACACTGAGCTGGAACGGGATGGAGCCGTCTTGAATTGGCGGGCCGAGAGGTCTGGTGATGCTCTGCACCCGTTCGATGCCGGGCACCCGGAAGATAGCTCCCGCCACCTTGTCCAAGACCAGCAAGTCCCTGGGGTTGCGCAGATCGTGGTCGGATTCGATCATCAGCAGATCCGGGTTCAAACGGGCCTGGGTGAAGTGTTGATCGGCCGCGGTGTACGCCTTCACTGACGAAGCGCTTTGCGGCAAGTAGTACAGGTCGTTGTAGCGCGGAGTGAACCCCATCAAGCCCAGGGCGCCGACGATCGCCAGGATGACGGAGATAGCGAGGATGGGCGCCGGCCACCGCACGATGGCCGTTGCCAAACGGCGCCACCGGGTGTAGTTGAACTCGCGCTTGGGGTCGAACAGGCCGAAGCCGCTTGCGAAGGCGATCAGCGCAGGCGTCAGCGTGACCCCGGCGGCCACCACCACCAGCAGACCCACTGCACACGGAAAGGCCAACGAACTGAAGTAGGGGAGCCGGGTGAATTTCAGACAGGCCAGCGCCCCGACGATCGTCAAACCCGAGCCCAGCACCACCTTCGTGACACCGGCGAAGGTGTCGTAGTAGGCGGCTTCGGGGTCCAGTCCCCGTTCGCGGCCCTCCTGGTAGCGGCCGACCATGAATATCGCGTAGTCGGTACCCGCCGCGATGGCCAGTGCCGTCAACAAGTTCACGGCGAAAGTCGACAGCCCCATGATGCCGGTTTCGCCCAGCAGAGCCACTACGCCGCGGCCGGTGGCCAGTCCGATGAACAGGATGACCATCGTCAGCAGTACCGTGCCGATGGATCGATAGACGAACATCAGCATGATCGCGATGATGATGATGGTGATGATCGTCATCCTGGCCAGACTCGCGTCGCCGACAACGATCGTGTCGGCGGTCAGGGCTCCCTGACCGGCGACATAGGCCTTCACGCCCGCCGGCGGCTTCGAGTCCGCGACTATTTTGCGAACCGCGGCAACCGATTTGTCGCCGATGGCTCCACCCTGGTCACCGCGCAGGTTGACCTGGACGTAGGCGGACTTGTGGTCGTAGCTCTCGACACCGGAGGACGTGAATCGCTGTCCCCAGAAATTCAGCGCATGCTCGACGTGCTGGGTGTCCTGCTGCAACTTCTTGACTAGATCGTCGTAATACCGGTGCGCATCCTCCCCGAGAGGTTTGTCACCGACCAGGGTCACCAGGACGAGGTTGTCGGAGTCGTACTCCTTGAATTTCTGCCCGATGTGTTTCATCCCGGTCACCGAAGGCGCGTCGGATGGCGAGAGCGGCACCGAGACGTCCTCGGCGACCTTTTCCAACTGTGGGACGAAGACGTTGACGCAGATCGCGATCAGCAGCCACACCACGATGATCGGCAGTGCCAGGACGCGGATGGTGTGGGCCAGACGCGGTTTGCGCGCGACTGAGCCGCGCTGCGCGACAGGGATTCTGTCCGTGTCGCTCGTATCGTCACTCACGCGGACTTGTCCAAGCAGGAAACTTGCGCGTTCCGGTTGGTGGCCTGTTGTTGATCGACCAATTTGCCGTCGACGGTGATCCGGCAGCCGATGGAAGGGCTGTCACCTTGGGCGACGACGTAGGCGAAGATGCCGGGCATCGCGGCGACGATGGTCTTCGACCACGGCAAGGTGGTGAAGGTGGCCTTCTGCGGTAGTGACTCCGCATCCATCCAGTTGACGACGCCGGTTGTCCCGGGCGGGCCCAGGATTTCGTAGATGGCGGTCTTGGTGGCGTACGGAGGGGTCGCATCACGGGGGTCGGGCTTGGACAGGCCCGGTCCCGGGAAGACGCCGTTGAGTCGGAATACCGCAACGCCGCCGATGATCAGCGCCACGACCACGACGAGCGGAACCCACGCCCGCTTGAGAAGTTTCAACAACAGAGCCCCTTCCGCTGATGAATTCTCAACCTGATGTTAAGACATGCCGCCGCGCACACTAACCTTTGAACGCATAGCGCCCAAATTGATTCCTGCGTGCCGCTCGGCTTGTTGTGCTCCTGATCGGCTTGATCGGCAACGACGTGACGCGAGGTAAGCTACTCGCGCGCGGGCAGCACAAACGACCCTCGACATGGGATACGCACTGCCGCGTGTTTTCCGCGAAACCCCTCCCGGTCGATTGTGTAGCCGGAGGCGAGGAAACCCTCTGCGTTACAACCAACTTCGATGTAGGGCGTTGATTCGTCATTTGCCACAATCCATTACGTCATACCCGACGCAACTTCGCAACGCGGCGCTGACGCGAAGATTTCGTAGGCGTCGGTGACCAAGGTGAGGCTGACGGGTTGCCATGGCTTAGAGCTTGTTGATGGCGCGGTTTTGGACTCGTTCGGGCTAGACAGCAGCCGTCGCGCTGCATGTTGTATGAGCCCCGCCCGAGTCGGGCGTCCATTTACTTAATCTATCGAAGTAAGCTGAACCGCACCATCGGGTTTTGCGTCCAATGACCGGCCACCAGCGTGTCTACCTGCGGTAATGGTGAGCATCGTAGACGGCCGGGGTTAGCTTCAGAAGGTTAACTAATTCGCCGGCGCAAACGAAGTTACTTTGAATTGCTAGCCACTTTTTGCGACCAGTAGATTGTTCGCCGCTCACCGGAAATGCAGCACAAATAAGGCGATGGCGCGTAGGCTGACCAGTATGGTCAAGACCAAGACCTGTATACATTGCGGCCACACGTTCGATCCGGACGACCGACGCCGTGACCTGTCCGATCCGGACTGGCTTCCGGCCGCGTCAGCCTATTGTTCGCATCATTGCAGCGACCGGTTCCATTGCGATATGGGGCATTGCTGCTCAACCCACATAAAAGAGAAGGCTCGGCGGGAAGCCGCAAAGACGGCACACTCCCAAACCTAGGCCCATCGGCGTCGATTCAGTACCGCGCGCTGCGTCGCGGTCCACACTTGCTGGCGCACATCCTGTTTCGGTTTCTGGCTCTTCGGTTTTGAGCGCATTGATCTGTGAGGTTGCTGCAGTGCGGTAGGGCATTCCGATGTGGAATAAGGCTGCGCGGGGGGCATTACTCACCCGGGTGAATAGGCGGGTGGGGTGATGACAGCTCACCCCACCTGGCCGCAGTCTCAGTACGACCAGATCCCGGCGGGATTACCGTCGCCGATCCGGTTCAACCGGAGCCGGCAGGAGAACCACGAAGGAACCCCGCATATGCACTTCGAGGCCAAGAAGGTCGTTGTTGTCGGCGGCAGTGCCGGCATCGGTCGGCAGGTCGCGATCGACATCGTCGATCACGGCGGGAGCGCGGTAATCCTCGGCCTGTCGAAGGCCCGTATCGACGACACCATCGCTGAGCTGACGAGCCGAGGCGGCCAGGCCTGGGGTATCGCCGTCGATCTGACGGATCGCGCCGTCATCGGCGATGTGCAGCGTGCGCTTTCCGGGCAGCACGGCGACGCGACGCTGTTGGTCAATGCGGCCGGGTTCTTCATCCCCAAGCCGTTTCTCGAGTACGACGCGCAGTTCTATGACTCGTATATGGAGCTCAACTATGCCTTGTTCTTCCTGACGCAGACCGTCGTGCAGGGCATGATCGCCGGCGGTGAGGGCGGGTCCATCGTCAACGTCGGCAGCATGTGGGCCCATCAGGCGATCGGTGTGACCCCATCGTGTGGGCACTCGATGCAAAAGGCCGGGTTGCATGCGCTCACCCATAACCTGGCTATTGAGCTTGCCGGGCACCAAATCCGGGTCAACGCGGTGGCGCCGGCCGCCGTCAAGACTCCCGCACTCGAGCGGTGGGTCCCGAAGCACGAGATCGACGCCACGCTTGACACTTTCGCGCCGTTTCACCCATTGGGACGAGTCGGCACGCCCGCCGACGTCGCCAGCGCCATCATGTATCTGCTCTCCGATGAGGCCAGTTGGGTTACCGGCGCAATTCTGAACGTCGACGGCGGCGTCATGGCCGGCCGCAATTAATTCGATGGCGTCCTCAGCCTTCGAAATGAACCAAAGCCTGAAAGGGGAGATCCAGTGACAACTGACATCTTGAGGCCGGGCGGGCCGCCGGCTAAGTCCGTCGGCCGGACCGAAGGCAAATCGGTGTTCCTCGGGACGGTCGGTGTCCGCCACATCCTCGATAAGGTTCAGTCGGAAGGGCGCTTCTCCGTCCTCGAGCATCCGATGTCTCCTCGAGCGCTGGCGTCAGCGCTTCATCGCCACCACAACGAAGACGAGTACAGCTGGATCATCGAGGGACGCGTAGGCGCTTTGCTTGGCGACGAGGTGCTCTACGGCGGACCTGGCGACTTCATTCTCAAGCCACGCGGCCAATGGCATACCTTCTGGAACGCGGGCGATGAGCCGGCCCGCATTCTCGAAATCATCTCGCCTGCAGGATTTGAGCAGTTCTTCGACGAGCTTTCTGCCCTCGGCGGTGTGGACAAGATTGCGAAAGAGACCCTAGACGAACTCTGTGCGCGCTACGACCTGGAGATGGATGTCGACAGCGTCCCCGAACTATGCAAACGCTTCGGCTTGACATTCCCCGGCGAACCAATCTGACAATGAGCCGCTGGGTTCGAAATCCCGGTACGCGCAGGCATTGTCGGCCAGCACTAAAGTTAAGTCGCGAGGAGCATCATGATAGACGGCGATTACGACGACGCGGGGCCTGACCAGACGTTGGGGCCCAGCGAATCTTTGGACTCAGACAACGTACGCAACGACGACGGTGACATAGTGGTCGACGCGCCGTTGCGGTGGATCTCGCCTGACACTCACCTCACGCTGGCTAGGCGTCTAGCCGCTGAAGAGCCCGAGATCGGCTACACCGAGGAAGCGCCGCTGCGGCCCCGGCGTCACCGCGGTCAGATCAGTGGCAGCCCAAACGACGGCGCATCGTTTTACACGGTGGCGCGCGAAGAATTTGACGACGACGACGGCTGAATTGTCGGCCCGCTTACCGGGCGCCCTCGGCGAACGCGTTTATCCCGGTAGCACATCGATTGCGGCAACCATGGCTCCGACGAACAACATGAGAGGAAGCGCCCGCATGCCCAAGCCCGAATACTTCGACACTCCCGGATACGGCGAGATTGCCCGTACCCATAACTACTACAGCCAGGCTCTACGCATCGGCGATCGCATCGAGATCTCCGGGCAGGGGGGCTGGGACGCCGACTTCACCTTATGGGCCACATCCCTGGAGGACGAGATCGTCAAGGCGTGTGACAACGTGGAACAGACCCTCGCTGCGGCGGGCGCCAGCTGGCGCGACATCGTGAATGTCCGCTCCTACCACGTTCCCACCGCCGACAATTCCATTGGGGGTGAACACATGTCGGTGATGGTCGACCAGTTCCGCAAGCGGTGCGGTGACACTCTCCCGCTGTGGACCGCGGTGGGCGTCAAGGCGCTCGCACTGCCCGACCAGCACGTCGAGATCGAGGTCGTCGCCATCGTCGGATCCGGCAGCAAGTAGGCAGGCGCCGACCACCGGTGGGACTATTGACTTTCACGAGTCCGATCGGCGGAGTGAGGCACACAATCGAAGTAAGCAGTCAATTGCGACTCTGAAAGGTTCATCATGAAGATCGTTGTCATTGGCGGTCGTGGGCTTATCGGCTCGAAAGTAGCGGCCAAGCTCGGCGCCCAGGGACACGACGTGATCATCGCTTCACGCCGATCAGGTGTCGATTCACTCACCGGTGAAGGCCTCGCCAACGCCGTCGCGGGTGCGGATGTGCTGGTCGACGTCGCCGATTCACCGTTGTTCGACGATGAACCGGTGATGCACTTCTTCACGACCGCGACGGCGAATCTTCTTGCTGCTGAACGGGAAGCGGGAGTCAAACACCATGTCGCGTTGTCCGTAGTCGGCGCGCAGGTCATGCCGGATAGCGGCTACAACACGGCGAAAGCGGCCCAGGAAAACCTGATCAAGGAGTCGGGCCAGCCTTTTTCCATCGTGCGGGCAACTCCGTTCTACGAATTCGCAATTGGCTTGGCCGATTCCGCGACAGACGGAGACATCGTCAGATTGCCGCACGCGTTGTTCCGTCCCATCGCCGCCGACGATGTCGCCACCGCCGTGGCCCGCGCGGCTGTCGGGCAGCCTATTAACGGTGTAACGGAGATCGCTGGGCCCGAAGCAATGGGGATGGACGACTTTGTCCGCATGGGCCTTGCCGCCAATGGTGATCAACGTCGCGTCGTGACCGACGCCCAGGCGCCATACTTTGGTGCGGTGATCGACGACCACACCCTGGCACCCGACGAGAACGCCACCATCTTCACTACTCGGTACTCCGACTGGATTGACGAGAATTCCAGCCGCCGCGGTTAGGGAATTGACCAGGTAATCAACCGATCCCACGCGCACCAGCCCTGCCACGCGTTTCGACGTCGATGGGAATTCGGCTGTGCGCCCGGTTCGCAACCTCAGGGCGGAGAACACATGTCGCCGAGTTCGGCTGACTCCGAATCGGAATCAACAATGACCGTGCTGCAAGAAGTCCGGTCACCGCAGATTCCTGAAGATGCCCATGTGATGACTGTTGTCATCAACCATCCACCAGGCGCCCCGGGTTACCCACCACATCGTGTTCCTGGCGGCCCGGGATTCGGTTACATGATTGCCGGTGAGATGTTGTTCGAAATCGAGGGTGAAGCGCCCCGCGTCCTGCGCGCCGGCGACGCGTTCTGGGGACCCGGCGGCGACGTAATCCACTATCAGGACGCCAACAACCGCACTGACATTCCTTGTACCTTCGTCCTCACCCTCATGTGCGTGCCCGGGCGGCCGATGATCGAACCGGTTACCGATGAGGAGCTGGAGGAGCGGAAGGGACTGCGCGTCACCGGTTGACTTGACCTCGTTTCCGCGCTCTGGCACCGGGCCCCGGGTCAGGAGGATGGTGCCGAGAAGGTTGGTGCGGCCTACCCCTGAAAGGCCGGCAGAACAGAACCGGAATCGCGAATCTCCCAGATGCTGCCTTTCGTGATGCCGTCGAAGTTGATCTTGTCCAACGTTGCTCGCGAATACGTGAGGTCGATGGCGACCTGAGTCGAGGTGTTGCCGTACGGGTCGGTCATCGGGAAGGTGCCCTGCACGGTCACCGCGGAAGCGTCAGGATAGGTCGCCCGTGCGTACTTGAGGATGTCGATGGTGTCCAATCGGGCACCGTCTCTGATCATCTGCTCGGTGTAGTTATCACGGATGGCGAAGTGGGCGTTCACCACGTCGCCGGTCGGCCCCGGAGCAGTGGTGAAAGTGACTCCGTCCGGCTTTTTGGGGCCCGCCGGCGTCGACGGCGCCTCGGTCGGTGTCGCTGGCACCGCAGCCGCCGAACTGCTCGATTGAGCCGATTCGCTGTCCTTCTTGGGGTCGAAAACCCAGCTTTTACCGACGATGGCGAGGAGTACGAGGACGCACAGCGCCGCCAGCGCCAGGGCCGCCTTTCCAGAGACGCCTTTCTTCGGCGGCTCGGTGGAGAACGCCCACTCGCTGGTCCACTTGGTGCCGTCGAAGTACCGTTCCAGCCCGTGCCCTACCCCTGCCGGGTCGGGGTACCAGCCCGGCGCCGACTTAGGCGGGGGCGGCGCCTGCTCAGATGGCATTCATGCACCTTCGTCGTGACGGTGATCTTTCGGCTAACCGCAGCGATGGCCGCTAGCAGCCGCACCTTCCAGCCTAAGCTCTGAGCGTGTGTGACGGCCGCGCGGACGTCTGGCGATGTGAACTCGCGATGGGGGCCTATGGCGCATTCCATAGATCAGCGAGCGATTTCCTCAGCCCACCGTCCATCCGGATCTGCACGGTTGCCACCGCCACCATGATCGCGGCGGTCACCAAGTGCACGATGGCGTCGGTGGTGTTGTTGGGGAAGGTGAAGACAACCGCGACCTGATGCGAGAAGAATGCCCAAATACCCGGCAGCGCACCGGCTATCGCGGCCAGCAGTAGGTACAGGACGGACCACGACTTGCGCAGCGCGAATACCAGGCCCGGAGCGAATAGTGCCAGGCCGGCCACGGCGTGCCAGCCGTTGTAGTCCATTCCGAGCAGCTGGACGGTTGGCGCATCAGGCCCGGTCGCGAAGCTGGGATTGAGGACGAACCCGATAACGGCCTGAATGACGTGAAAGACGCAGATGATCAGCAGCCCGATCTGGGCGAAGCTGCACCTCACATGGCACCCCCTCGTGCGCGGCGAGATGCTCCAGATACTACGTTCTGTAGTAGGTTCTGGCAACGAAGGCAGTGGCTATGCTTCGCCGTTTCGTTCGATCCAGTGGCTAAGCGCATCTTCGAGCGCGGTCGCGACGTCCACACCGGCTCTGTCGGCGGCGTGCTCAAACCGCTCGACCAAGTCGGTGCGGACTGAGACGCCCAACCTGGAGTGCGACGGTTTTGGCTTCGGTGGCAGATCTACCGGCACGTGTCGCGCGACAGACGCGTCCATGATTTCGCGAAGCGCCGGTATCTCATTGAGCAACGTGGCCAGGTCGTCGCGTTCGATACGCAGTAACTCGGCCGGCCCGGTCGTCGTCACGGTCGCAGAACGCAGCCTCCCACGGTGCAGCGCCGACTCGCCGATCACCTCGCCCGGCCCCAGCGCGGCGACCCGGTCTTGGCCCACATACACGCCCACCTCCCCGCTGAGCAGGATGTAGAGAGAGTCGGACGGAGTTTGCTCATGAATCAGCGGCAACGGGGCCGACGTCGAACTGCGATGAGCCGCTCGGGCGAGCCGCTGTAGTTCGGCATCCGAAAAGTTACCGAATGTGGCGTACTGGCGTAGTCGACGAGCGTCTTCCTCATAGAGCTTCGCGTCTGCCTTCATCGCGGACTCCTGACGTGCGATGTGCCGCTGACATCGAAGAGCGTAACGCGGATTTGCGATACGAACTGCGGATTGCGAACGCGGAGACGGGCTGCGTCACTTCCGACCGGGAAGTTTCATCACGGTGCGCACAATCGGCAACAGGGATTTCTGCCAAAGGGTGCCCGGAACGCCGGGGGGCGGATCGAGGTTGAACACGCGGGCCGTCGCGATCGTCTGCGATTCGGTGTACTTCAACAGACCCTCGGGGCCGTGCCGGCGCCCGACACCGGACTGCCCCATTCCGCCCATCGGCGCGCCGAGGCTGCCCCACGCGAACGCGTAACCCTCGTTGACATTCACGGTGCCCGATCGCAATCGGGCGGCGATCTGCTGGCCGTCCGCGGACGAGCCGGCCCACACGCTGGCGTTGAGCCCGTATTCGGTGTCGTTGGCCTTCTCGACGGCTTCGTCCACGTCGGCGACCGGGTAAATCGACACGACCGGTCCGAACGTCTCGTTGGCCGCGCACTCCATCTCCGGCGTGACGTCGGTCAGCACCGTGGGCTCGTAGAACAGTGGTCCGAGGTCGGGCCGGGCCTTGCCGCCGGCAATCACCTTGGCGCCCTTGGCTTTCGCGTCGTCCACATGGTCGGTCACCGTTTCCAGCTGACCGGCTGAGATCAGGCTCCCCATGTCGACCGAGAAGTCATATGCGCTGCCCAGCTTCATGTCCCGCACCGCGGCACCGAACTTGCCGATGAAATCGTCGGCGATGTCTTTCTCGACGTAAATCCGCTCGATCGAGATGCAAAGCTGGCCCGCGTTCGAGAAGCATGCGCGGGTGGCCGCCTTGGCAGCCTTGTCCAGGTTGGCGCCGCGGGTGACGATCATCGCGTTCTTGCCGCCGAGTTCGGCGGAGAAACCGATCAGCCGACGGCCGGCCTGTTCCGCGAGCTGCCTGCCGGTGGCGGTGGAGCCGGTGAACATCAAGTAGTCGCAGTTGTCGATGATCGCGGTGCCGACCGCCGAGCCCGGCCCGGGCACGATCGCGTAGAGCGCTCGCGGCAGGCCGGCCTTGTACAAAAGCTCGGCACACGCAAGCGCGCAATACGGGGTCTGGCTGTCCGGCTTGAGCACCACCGCGTTACCGGCCAGCAATGCCGGCACCGAGTCGGACGCGGTAAGCGTCATGGGGTAGTTCCACGGCGAAATCACCCCGACCACGCCCTTGGGCTGGTAACCGACCGTGGTCTTGCCGATTCCGGGAAGCAGCGCCTGCACGGTGCGAGGCTTCAGCAGGTCCGCGGCAACGCTGGCGTAGTAGTTCGCGTTCGCGACCAGATCGATGATTTCCTCCTGCGCCGCCCATCGGGCCTTACCACCCTCGGCCTGCAGGAGGTCCATCAGGAATTCCCGGTTTTGGATGACCAAGTCGCGGTAGCGGCTGATGACATCGACACGCTCGGGGACCGGACGATTCGCCCAGTCGACCTGGGCCGCGCGCGCTTCGGCGAACGCGGCTTGGACGTCTTCGGCTGTGCCGACGGGGATGGTGGTCAGCGGCTTGCCGGTGAAGACTTCGTCGATCGTCTTGGTCTGGCGTGCGGTTACGTCTTTGATCGCGGCGAGCTGACGCAGGCGGTCGAAGGCCTCGGCTGACGGTGCAGGCATGTTGTTACCTCTCGAGTATGCGCAGGCGTCTAAAACACCAGACTATGGGCTTTTCCGAGCAGCAGGCCCAGCTAACGTTTCGGGGTCAGGACTACGACGGGGATGGGGCGAGACGTCCGCTTCTGATATTCGGTGTAGCGGTTCTGGTTGTTGTCGTTGACGATTTGCCAGAGCCGGGGATAGTCCGGGTCATCGGGCAGCACCGGGCGGGCCGTAACGGCGAAACGCCTTGGGCCGACGTTGATTTCGGCATCAGGCTTGGCCTTCAGATTGTGGTACCAGCCGGGCGCCTGGGGCGCCCCGCCCTTGGATGCGACCACCAGGTAGTTGTCGCCGTCGCGAGCGTAGGTCAGCGACGTCGTGCGTTGTTTACCGGTCTTGGCGCCGACGGTGTGCAGGAGCAGGCTCGGTATCCATAGCGTGCGATGACCGATCCAACCGTTCGTCTTCCTATATACCGCGTCATGCACCCGCAGCACCTGCGGCAGGAGCCTTTCCTCCACGAAACTCATAGCTGCCAGTCTCACTGCAAACGGTGTTCTCCTCCAGTGCCTGCGGTCAATCAGGGGCACTCAAGTGGTCGCAGGTTCAGTTCTTGTGATCGCGACCAGGTAGGGGAGTGTTATTGGCGGTCGCTTGAGTGGTCGTCGCGGTCGGGCTCGGTGAGTTCCGGCGCGTTCTCGCGGGTCGCCATGCCACCTTCGCGGCCGTGGTCTGCCGGGCCGGGGCGGCCACCCCGGGGCTCGTCGTCATCGGTAGATGAATGCTTGCCCATTGCAACCTCCCTCGTTGGCCGAACGATTACCCACTGCGGCACGATCCGAACAGCTTGGGAGTGAGGCCCGAAAATCGGGGACTTTGCGCTAGCAGAAGTGGGTAAACAACATCCACGCTTCGGGCGCGTCAGGTTTGCACAGAGGTCACTAACCGAAAGGCGGCATCGGATGGTTCGTCACGCAGGGGGCCGGTGGGACGTCGGCGCCAAAGAGAACGCGGTTTACCTCGAGCGCATCTCTGAGGACGACGAGCGAGTGTTCAACGACGTGCTAACAGCGGAAGAGGCCCGAGACCTGGCCGGGCTCTTGACGAAGTATGCGGATAAGGCCGACCAGTCGGACAAGGCCGACAAGTCGGACAAGACCAAGGGGTCGGAGGACTCCGACAAGTCGGAGGACTCGGACAAGTCGGATGACGCTGAGGGCAAGTCGGAGGACTCTGACAAGTCGGATGACGCTGAGGGCAAGTCGGAGGACTCTGACAAGTCGGATGACTCCGACGAGTCGGATGACGCTGAGGGCAAGTCGGAGGACTCTGACAAGTCGGATGAGTCCGACGAGTCGGAGGAGGATGACTCCGACAAGTCGGAGACGGAAGGCTCCGGCAAGTCCGGCGATTAAGGACTCGAATATCGGCTTACAGAATGTGCAGGCCTTGGGCCAGCTGTGACATCCCGACCACGGTGAACAGGGCCACCAAGATTTGCCGGTGATATGCCTGCACCCAGTCGTGCAGCACCCGTAGTAGGGACTGTGTTTTTGCCGGCGCGGCCACATAACCGACGAGGATGATCTCGACGATGGCGTACATCAGCAGGATGAACGCGACGGAAGCGCCGATCTGCATGGTCACCGATGCGCCGGACGCCGCGATGATGGCGACGATGAAAAGGACTCCGTCGACCGGTACCGCGATAACGCCGATCACCCACGCCACCCATGAGGCGCCGCTTTCCCACGCACTATGAATCCGGCCCAGTAAACGCCGGAACAGCGAGGGGTCGTCCGTCGACACTTCCTGCGCCCGGGTTAGCAGCCGCGGCATCGCGACGGGCGCGCCGGAGACCATCGACAGTTCCGTTTGCTCGCGAGCGGGTTCCGGGGTGCGTGATTGCTTGATGAATCGCACCGTCAACACCGCCGCGATCGTCAGGCCGACCACGCCGAGCCCGATCTGAATCTTGCCGAGGCTGGAACTGGTCGACGGAGAGGCCGAACCGTGCCCCGCGTGCCCGAACATCGGGGTGAAATTCAGCAGTACCAGCGGGATGAGCAATTCGGGTACGCATACCGTGAGCCCGCCGACCCAGTAGGCGAGCAGGCTGGGCCCGGGACGCGGTCGAGAGATCATCAACAGCGCGAGGCCCAGCCGAACTGGATTGAGCGCAGCCAGCATCCCCAAGCCCAGCACTGACCCCCACATGATTCGAGCCACTACCCGCGGGTGGCCGGGCCTAAACGCCATCGGCAACGGGCGGTCGGCACCTGAACTGCGTGCGGCAAATTCGGCTATGAATCAGCTGTGTGCGCCCAATCCTGATCGTGTCCAACCTATTCGGCGGAGTTATCGGAGCCGCGGGCGGCAGGTGAAGAGTAGATCCGCGAACCGGCAAACCAGCCCCCTCCCATGGTGGTTGCCCGTCGCCCGCGGTAACTGACCGGCTCGATGCCGACGGGCTGGCTAACACCGGCCGTTCCACTCATCCGTGAGATCAATCACAACATGCCTGCGTGGCAGGCAGCCTCGGTGTCGATCGGAAGTCCCCGGCAAACCGAAAAGCGATAGCCGACCGCACCGTTCGGCCGCTACGCCCGGAATTTGAAGCGGCCGCGCACTGCGGTGTCACTCTCCGCAAATCGGTTTTCGGCAGCTACGGGCAGACGCCGGGAGAGAGCGGGACATGGGCCCTTGCATAGCAAGCGCCCGTACCATTTTGCACGGTGCGCCTGGACAATTCGACATCTGAGCAATCGACGCTATGCTCGAGCGTGGGACCGCAAATGCGCTTACCAATATCGATCAGCGGCGCAGACGCGGATCTGCGCCCGCCCACTTATCCGTGGCAAATAAGCGTGTCGAGCCAAACCGGAAGTCAGAAGCAAAGATTGGGCGATCATGCGGGCGCGGCTGTGGAACTGGCCATGGCAAACGGTCATTGCCGCCGCACCGGGTCGCGACAAGAACGCTGCGGCGCGGGGTTGCGCGCAGTGATATACCCAACACCGGCGCGACACGTTAGCGTTGCTAACCAGAAGACACCCGTGCAACAGTAGAATCGCCAGCCTGGATCGGTTATGTGAGAACGGAATTCACATGTTTCGCACAGCAGTTCACATGTTTCGCAGAGAATTGGATGGGTATCCACGCGTCCGTGGATCGCGACGTCGACAGTCGTAGTGCCCGCTTGCTGGTGGACGTTCCCTGTCGGCGACGGGTCGGGGGTGGGCGTCGCGACAAGCGCGTCACGGCGCCGGCCTTCTCGATCGACTTCACCGGCGCTGACATTTAGCGTGTGGGCAGTTCGACATACCGGCCGAGCTTGATAGCTCAATCCTCAAGCACTGCAAGCGCATTCGTATTGCGCGCAGTGTGATTGGTAAGTTTGTCTTGGTGTAAGGGGGTCCATGTGTTGCCGCTCAATCCGTTCGATGATGACAATGGCCGTTTTTTCGTATTAGTCAATAACGAAGAACAGCACAGTCTTTGGCCAGCCTTTACTGTCGTCCCCGACGGCTGGAGAGTAGTTTTTGGGGAAGCCGATCGCGCTGCATGCCTCCACTACATCGAAGATGCCTGGCCCGATATACGTGCGAAAAGTCTGCGCGACACGCTGAGCGCCGGTTTGTGATGTATCGACCGATGTCGGTATGAAGGGCTTCGGGGTCAACTTTTCGTGGGGGGTCTTAACGTGAAGCGCAGTGACCGCGCACTGCCGGTGACGCGCGGCCAGCTGGATATCTGGCTGGCCCAGCAAACGGGCTACTTCGACGTGGCGTGGCAGCTGGGTGTGCTCGTGCACATCCAGGGCGCCATCGATGCCGGTTTGCTGCATCAGGCTATCCGACATGTGGTCAATGAGGCTGAGAGCCTGCGGGCTTCGTTCTTCGAGGTGGACGGGCAGGTCTTTCAGAAAGCCGTCGAATACGACGATGTCGATCTGGTGTTCTACGACCTGACCGACTCGCGCGATCCCGAGCGGGAAGTTCGCGAAACGGCATCGTCGATCCAGCGAACGCCGATGCCGCTCACCGGGCCGATGATCAAGTTCGCGTTATTCCGGATGGCTCCCGACGAGTACTACTGGTTCACCACCTGCCACCACATCGCCATTGACGGGATGGGCATCGCGCTTATCGGGCGGCGCATCGCCGCAGTCTACTCCGCCCTGGCCGCCGGGAAGCCGATCCCGCCCGCCTTCTTCGGCACGCTGCACGATCTCGTCAGCGGTGAATTGGAATATGAGGCATCAGCGAAATTTATTGAGGATCAAGAGTATTGGACCGCGCATCGCCCGCAAGGTGACGGCGCGGATTACCCGTCGACCGCCGCTGACGACGGGCGCGACCCGTATTC
The DNA here is from genome assembly GCF_001672975.1 of Mycobacterium sp. 1465703.0. Lineage (GTDB taxonomy): Bacteria > Actinomycetota > Actinomycetes > Mycobacteriales > Mycobacteriaceae > Mycobacterium. The sequence goes on along the minus strand of NZ_LZKU01000149.1, from coordinate 9,560 downwards.
GCCTTCTCCGCCAGTGCAGCTGGACAAGTCGGTAGTCGGCAAGGTCAAAGAGTTGTCCAAAGCGCTGGGCATCCGGCGATCATCGGTGCTCACAGCCGCCTGCGCACTTTTGGTGCGCGGCTGGTCCGCTGACGGATCAGACGAAGTGGTCCTCGACTTCCCGGTCAGCCGTCGAGTGGATCCGAAGTCGAAGACGCATCCCGGCATGCTCGCCGGGGTGGTGCCGCTGGTGTTGAACGCCGCGCCGGACACGACATTCGCCGACTTCTGCCAACATGTCGACAAACGATCTCGAGAAGCATTGCGGCATCAGCAATTCCCCACACGAACGCTGGACGGCGAAGGCGACTTCAACGGTCCGCGGCAGGCGCCCAATCGGGTGGTGGTCAACTTTGTCCCGGCCCGCCTCACGCTCAGCCTCGGTGACGTGCCGGCGACCGCGAAGTACACCAGTTTTGGCCCGGTGGGCCACTTCGGGTTGTTCTTCCTCGGGTTCGGCGATCAGCAATTTCTGAGCACGGTTGGTACCGGACAACCCTTCTCGAACTTCGAGGTGTCCGACCTGACCGAGCGGCTGCAGCGGATCTTGGCGACAATGGCCGCCGATCCGAGTCGGCGGTTGTCGTCGCTGGATGTGCTGCATGCCGATGAGCATGCCCGCTTGGAAGAGGTTGGTAACAGGGCGGTTTTGACAACGACGGCGAGCGCGCACGCGTCGGTGCCGGAGTTGTTCGCCACGCAGGTCGCCCGGGCGCCCGAGGCCGTGGCGCTGGTGTCCGAGGGTGTCTCGGTGACGTACCGGGAATTGGATGAGGCGTCGAACCGCTTGGCGCGTTGCCTGGTGGCGCACGGCGCAGCTCCGGGACAGACTGTGGCGCTGCTCTTTTCGCGATCGGCCGAGGCGGTCACGTCGATCCTGGCGGTGCTCAAAACCGGGGCGGCGTATCTGCCCATCGATCCCACGTCGCCGGCTACCAGAACCGCGTTCATGCTTGCCGATGCCAGGCCGGTCGCCGCGGTGACAACCGCCGACCTGGCTGAGCGGTTCGACGGTCGCGGCGTCACCGTCATCGATGTCGCCGATCCTCGCATCGAGGAACAACCCAATACGGCACTGCCAATGCCGGATCCGGCCAACATCGCCTACCTGATCTACACCTCGGGCACCACCGGAGTCCCCAAAGGCGTTGCGGTCAACCATCGCAACGTGACGCAGTTGATGGCGTCGCTGGACGCGGGTCTGCCGGCCGGCGGAGTGTGGTCTCAGTGCCACTCCTATGCATTCGACGTCTCGGTGTGGGAGATCTTCGGCGCACTACTGCGCGGTGGGCGCGTGGTGGTGGTGTCCGAAGACGTCGCCCGGTCACCCGAAGAGCTGCACGACGTCCTGGTCGCCGAGGAAGTCAGCGTCTTGACCCAGACCCCGTCGGCGGTGGCGATGCTGTCGCCCGAGGGGCTGGAGTCGGTGTCGCTGGCAGTGGTCGGTGAGGCCTGTCCGGCGGAGGTGGTGGATCGGTGGGCGCCCGGACGGGTGATGGTCAACGCCTACGGCCCGACCGAGACCACCATGTGTGTGGCGATCAGCGCGCCCTTGACAGCGGCATCGGGCGTACCGCCGATCGGTTCCCCGGTGGGCGGTGCGGCCCTGTTCGTGCTCGATGGCTGGATGCGACCGCTGCCGCCAGGAGTGGTCGGCGAGTTGTATGTAGCCGGTGCCGGAGTGGCCGACGGCTATGTCGACCGATCCGGACTGACGGCGTCTCGGTTCGTGGCGTGCCCTTTCGGTGAACCCGGCGCACGCATGTATCGCACCGGCGACCTCGCGTCGTGGCGCGCCGACGGGCAACTGCAGTATCTGGGCCGCGCCGACGAGCAGGTCAAGATTCGCGGCTACCGCATCGAGCTAGGCGAAATCCAGTCCGCGCTGGCCACACTCGACGGTGTCGATCAAGCCGTCGTGATCGTCCGCGAAGACCGACCCGGCGACAGGCGCCTGATTGGTTACATCACCGGAACGGAGGAACCCAGCGAGGCGCGCGCCGCATTGGCCGACCGGCTGCCGACGCACATGGTGCCGGCGGCGGTGGTGGTCCTGGAAGCCATGCCCCTGACGGTCAATGGCAAGCTCGACACCCGCGCTCTGCCGGCGCCCGAATACAACGCGGCCGAGTACCGCGCTCCGGGCAACGCGGTCGAGGAGATCCTGGCCGGCATCTACACCGAGGTGCTCGGGGTGGAGCGGGTGAGCGTCGACGACTCGTTCTTCGAGCTGGGCGGCGACAGCATCCTGTCGCTGCAAGTGGTGGCGCGGGCGCGTGCCGCCGGCCTGACGTGCCGGCCCCGAGACGTTTTCGTCGAACAGACGGTAGCCCGGCTGGCCCGGGTGGCCGGTGTCAGCGATGGGGCGGCCGACGTGGTCGACGAGGGGGTCGGCCCGGTGCTAGCCACCCCGATCATGCGGTGGCTGCACGGCATCGAAAGCACCGGCGGCGCGATCGATCAGTTCAACCAGGCGGTGATGGTCCAGGCCCCCGCCGGGGTGACCGAGACCGACGTCGCAATCGTGTTGCAGGCCTTGGTGGATCGGCACGCCATGCTGCGGCTGCGGGTCGACGACGACGGAGCCGGCAGCTGGTCTCTGCGGGTACCCGAGCCCGGGTCGGTGCGGGCCGAGGACTGCCTGCGGTCGGTAGACGAGTTGTCCGACGAGGTACTGCTGGCCGCGCGGTCGCGGTTGAACCCCGCGGCCGGGACGATGCTGAGCGCGCTGTGGGTCGAGTCCACCGGCCAGTTGACCGTCATCATTCACCACCTGGCCGTCGACGCGGTGTCCTGGTGGATCCTGTTGGAAGACCTGAACTTTGCCTGGGCGCTGCATAGGGCGGGGCAGCCTGTGGAGTTGCCGCCCGCAGGGACGTCGTTCGCCCGGTGGTCGACATTGCTCGCCGAGTATGCGCACCGCCCCGACGTGGTCAGCCGGTTGAACACCTGGAAGCGGGTGACGGCGACTCCCGCCGCGCTGCCCGCCGCCGACCCCGAAGTGGATAGCTACGCCTCCGCCGGGCGCTTGTCGGTAGAGCTGGATGCCGAGACCACCGGGATGCTGCTCGGCGATGTTCCGACGGCGTTCCATGCCGGCATCCAGGACATCTTGCTGATCGCGTTCGGCCTGGCCTGGGCGGAATTCCTGGGCGACGGCCACGATTTGATCGGCATCGATGTCGAGGCTCACGGGCGCCACGAGGAACTCGCCGCCGACATCGACCTGTCCCGTACCGTCGGCTGGTTCACCACCAAGTATCCGGTTTCATTGGGCGTCACCGGACTGCGCTGGTCGCAGGTGGCCGCCGGCGACGCCGCACTGGGACCGGTGATCAAACGAGCCAAGGAGCAGCTCCGGGCATTGCCCGATCCGCTGACCTACGGTCTGCTGCGCTATCTCAATACCGACGTCGACCTCAACGGTGCCGACCCGTCGATTGCCTTCAACTACCTGGGACGCCAAGGGGCAGCGCCGGATTCGGCAGGTGAAGGCTGGCGCATCAGCGAGGACGGCCTGTCGGTGATCGGCGCCGCCGCGGCGGTGCCCATGCCGCTCACTCATACCGTCGAGCTCAATGCCGGCACCATCGACACCGGCACCGGTCCGCACCTGCATGCCGAATGGACTTGGGCGCCTTCGGTTCTCGATGCCAGCCAGATCACCCGGCTGAGCCGGCTCTGGTTCGAGGCCCTGGCCGGCGTCTGTGCGCACGTGCGTGCCGGTGGGGGAGGACTGACCCCATCGGACATCGCGCCGGCCCGGCTGAGCCAGCAGCAGATCGACGAGCTGCAACAGCAGCACCGCATCGCCGACATCTTGCCGCTGACCCCCTTGCAGCAGGGCCTGCTTTTCCACTCCAGCACCGCGCAGGGCAGCGACGACATGTACGCGGTGCAACTGGATTTCACCCTGACCGGACCGCTGGATCCCGACCGGCTTCGCGATGCGGTGCACACGGTGGTCAACCGGCATCCCCACCTGGCGGCCGTGTTCTGCGAACAGTTCGACGAGCCGGTGCAGATCATCCCGGCGGACCCCGTCGTCGAATGGCGCTACCTCGAGCTCGCCGGCACCGGCGACACCGCAGTCGAGGTGATCGAACAGCTGTGTGCTTCCGAACGCGCCGCAGTCTGCGACCTCACCGGCCAGGCGGCGTTCCGCGCAGCATTGGTGCGCACCGCGGACGGTCGGCACCGGTTCGTGCTGACCAATCACCACATCTTGCTCGACGGCTGGTCGCTGCCGATTTTGCTGCGAGAAATCTTCACCACCTACTACGGTGAGCGGCTGCCCACCGCCGGCTCCTACCGCGCCTTCCTCACCTGGCTGGCCGCTCGCGATCTCGATGCCGCCCGCCAGGCGTGGGGTGAGCTGCTGTACGGCTTTGACACTCCCACCCTGGTCGCGCCGGAGGGCCGGTTGGGGCAGGGCGGACGTGGCTTCGAAAAGGCTTGCGTGCCTGAGCAAACCACCCAGGCCCTCACCGAGCTGGCCCGCTCCTGCCACACCACGTTGAGCACCGTGCTGCAGGCCGCCTGGGCGATGGTGCTGACTTCGCTCACCGGTCAACACGATGTCGTCTTCGGAACCCCGCGGTCCCGGGTAGGCCAACTGGAGGTCGACGACGCCGAACAGATGGTGGGACTGCTGATCAACACGGTTCCGGTGCGCGCCGACATCGCGCCGACCACCACCACTGCGGAGTTGCTGGCACAACTTCAGAGCAGCCATAACGACGCTCTCGAGCATCAGCACTTGGCGCTCAACGAGATTCACCGGGTCACCGGCCATGACCAACTCTTCGACACGCTGTTCGTGTACGAGAACTACCCGATCGACAGCGGCATGACGCTGGGCGCCGACGGGTTGGCCATCGCCGAATTCGCCAACCGCGAGTACAACCACTACCCACTGACGGTGGAAGCCCTGCCGGGCCGCGAAATCGGCCTGCACATCGAATACGACACCGACGTGTTCGACGCCGCCGGCATCGGATCACTCGTCGAGCGCTTGCAGCGGGTGCTGGTGGCGATGACGAACGATCCCACCCGGCGGCTGTCGTCGATCGACCTGCTGGCTCCGGACGACCGTGAGCTGGTGTTGTCGCAGCTGTCCGGTGCGGGTGTGACGGCACCGGTCGGCGTGGCGCCCCAATTGCTGGCCGCGGCCGTGGGCGCGGACGCCGATGCGCCGGCGGTGGTCGACGGCACACGTGAATTGTCGTATCGCGAACTCGACGAGTGGTCAACGCGCTTGGCGCGCAAGTTAATCGACGTCGGCGTCGGTCCGGAGCGTGCTGTCGGCGTGGTCATCGACCGGTGCGCCGAGTTGGTGGTCGCCTGGTGGGCGGTGGCCAAGGCCGGCGGCATCTATGCGCCGGTGGATCTGGACCATCCGGTCGAGCGGGTCGCCTCGGTGCTCGACGCCGTGGACGCGGTGTGCGTATTGACGTGTGGCACCGATGAAGTCGCCGGCGCCAGGACACGCCCGATCGTGCGCATCGACGGTCTCGATCTGTCCGGACACTCTGCGGAGGAGATCACCGACGCCGACCGATTCTCGCCGCTGCGCGCCGAGGACACCTCGTATCTGATCTTCACGTCGGGCTCGACCGGTGTCCCCAAAGGCGTGGCGGTGAGCCACACCGGTCTGCTGGGCTGGGCCGCGGCGCAACGCGAGCTGTTCGGTCTGGACGCTGACGCGCGCGTGTTGATGGTCGCCTCACCCACTTTCGACGCGTCGGTCGGAGAACTGTTGCTGGCCGCGGGATCTGGTGCGGCACTGGTGGTGGCGCCGCCACAGGTCTATGCCGGTGACGCGTTGACCGCGCTATTGCAGAACCAGCGCGTCACCGCTGCTATCTTGACCCCCACCGTGGTGTCGACGCTGGATCGGACCCGCCTCGATCGGCTGAACACGCTGGTGGCCGTGGGCGAGGCCTGCCTACCGGAGTTGGTGGACGCCTGGGCACCGGGCCGGCAGATGTTCAACGGCTACGGCCCGAGTGAGACCACCATCTGGGTCACCTGCGCCAGGCTGACCGCGGGGCAGCCGGTTCGCATCGGTGCTCCCATTCCCGGCGTGCGCGCGCGTGTGCTCGACGGCTGGCTGAACCCGGTTCCGGTCGGCGTGGTGGGCGAACTGTACCTGAGTGGGCCGGCAGTGGGCCACGGCTATGTGGGACGAGTGGACCTGACCGCAGAACGGTTCGTCGCCAATCCCTTTGCCGGGCCCGGGGAGCCTGGCACACGCATGTACCGCACCGGTGACCTGGTGCGCTGGATGCCCGACAGAACCCTGGACTACCTGGGCCGCGCCGACAGCCAGATCAAACTGCGCGGACAGCGCATCGAACTGGGTGAAATCGAGAACACGCTGCTGGCTTGTCCCCAGGTCACCCAGGCCGCCGTCACCGTGCAAGACAGCGCCACCGGCTCGCACCTGGTCGCCTATGTGACGCTCGACCAGGCCGCCACCACCGAACACGACACCGAAGACGTCGAAGAGTGGCAACACCTCTACGACGACCTGTACGGCGCCGACCTCGCAGCCGGCTTCGGCGAGGACTTCCGCGGCTGGAACAGCAGCTACACCGGCGATGCGATTCCGCTCGACGAGATGATCGAGTGGCGTTCCGCGACGGTCGATCGGATCATGTCGCTGCAGCCGCGACGAGTCCTGGAGATCGGTGCGGGCTCGGGATTGCTGCTGTCGCAGATCGCCCCGCAATGCGAGCAATATGTCGCCACCGATTTCTCGCCGGTCGCGATCAACAACCTGGCCCGCGCGATGGAGGAGTTGCAGCTCCCGTGGCGTGACCGGGTGCAGTTGCTGACCCAACCCGCCCACGTCACCGACGGGCTGCCGCAGGGCCACTTCGACACCATCGTTCTCAACTCGGTCGTCCAGTACTTCCCCAACGCGGGATACCTGGCCGAGGTCATCGACAAAGCCATGGACCTGCTGGCCCCCGGCGGTGCGGTGTTCGTCGGTGACGTCCGTAACCACACGCTGCAGGGGGCCTTCCAGACCGCAATCGCGCTGGCCCGCGGCGGCGCTGCCAACGCGGCCGAGCTGCGCCACCGGGTTCGTCACGCCATGCTCGGTGAAACCGAATTGCTTTTGGCGCCAGAGTTTTTCACCACCTGGGCGGACGCGCGTCAGTCCGCGGTAGGACTCGACATCCGGATCAAACGCGGAATGGCCGACAACGAACTCAACCAGCACCGCTACGACGTGGTGCTGTACAAGACACCGGCACCGGTCCGATCGGTGGCGGCCGAACCGACCTGGGAGTGGGCCCGGTGCGAGGGCCTGGGCGGGCTGCGTGACGCGCTGACATCGCAACGTCCCGCCGCCGTGCGCGTCATCGATATCCCGCGCACCGGGCTGATCAACGACGTCGCTGTCGAAAACGCGCTCGCCGCAGGACTTCCCCTGGCCGACGCGCTGGCCGAAGCGCAAGCCGAAGTCGGCGCCGGTCCCGATGACGTCATCGCCGAAGAACTGCACCGTCTCGGGGAGGCGGCCGGATACCACGTCGCGGTGACCTGGGGCGCCCAACTCGGCACCCTCAGTGCGGTTTTCATCACCTCCGACAGTCAAGGTGTTCCCGCGCTGACCGACCTCTACCTGCCACCCGCCGGCGCTCAGCGACGCACCAGCCATGCCAACGACCCCCGCACCAACACCAAGATCGGCGAGGTGCGCGAGCGGCTGAGCGCTTGGCTGCCCGAGTACATGGTGCCGAGTCACATTGTGGCGCTTGAAGAATTCCCGATGACCACTTCGGGCAAACTCGACCGCAAGGCGCTGCCGGCACCGGACTACCAGGACGCCGACCGTTACCGCGCGCCGGCCACCGCCGTCGAGGAGATCCTGGTCGGCATCTACGCGCAGGTCCTCGGGCTGGAACGGGTTGGTGTCGACGACTCCTTCTTCGACCTCGGTGGAGATTCGCTGTCGGCGATGCGCCTGATCTCCGCGGTCAACACCAGCCTGAACGCCGACCTCGGGGTGCGGTCCGTCTTCGAGGCGCCCACGGTTGCTGAGTTGGCGCTGCTTACCGGTAACGGCGCCGATCGGCCGGAGCCGTTGGTGGCGGGCGAGCGCCCGGCGGTGATTCCGCTGTCGTTCGCACAGACCCGGCTGTGGTTCATCGACCAGTTCCAGGGCCCCTCACCGATGTACAACATCACGGTGGCGTTGCGGCTGCGTGGGCACCTCGACGCCGACGCGCTGGCCGCCGCGCTGGCCGATGTTGTTGGCCGCCACGAGAGCCTGCGCACGGTGTTCGCGTCGGCCGATGGAATTCCACAGCAGGTGGTGATTCCCGCCGAGCAGATCGGCTTCGCCTGCGACGTCATCGACGCCCGCGACTGGCCGGAGGACTGGTTACGGGAAGGCATGGAAGCCGCGGCCCGCTACACCTTCGACTTGGCGAATGAAAGCCCGTTGCACACCGAGCTTTTCACCGTCGGCGACGACGAACACATGCTGGTGGTCGCGGTGCACCACATCGCCGCCGACGGCTGGTCCATTACGCCGTTCGCCCGCGACCTCGGGATCGCCTACGCCAGCCGCTGCGCGGGCCAAGCCCCGGAGTGGGAGCCGCTGGCGGTGCAATACGTCGACTACACACTCTGGCAGCGTGCACATCTCGGCGACGTGGACGACAGCGACAGCCGCATCGCCGCCCAGTTGGACTTCTGGGCCGACACCCTGGCCGGGCTGCCCGAACGGCTGCAACTGCCCACCGATCGGCCTTACCCGCAGGTGGCCGACCACCGCGGCGCCCGGCTGGCGATGGAATGGCCGGCGGAGCTTCAGCAACAACTCCGGCGGGTAGCGCGCGAGCACAACGCGACCAGCTTCATGGTGATTCAGGCCGCATTCGCCGCCCTGCTGTCCAAGATCAGCGCCAGCGACGATGTGGCCGTGGGCTTCCCGATCGCCGGACGCCCCGAGCCCGCACTCGACGAGCTGATCGGGTTCTTCGTCAACACCCTGGTGTTGCGCGTCGACCTGAAAGCGCTGGGCGGGGATCCGACCTTCGCCGAGTTACTGGCCCAGGTGCGCCGGCGCAGCCTGGCCGCATTCGAGCACCAGGATGTGCCCTTCGAACTCCTGGTTGAGCGGCTCAACCCCACCCGAAGCCTGACGCACCATCCGCTGATTCAGGTGTTGTTGGGCTGGGAGAACTTCCCCGGCGAGGTCAGCACCCCGGCGGCCGGGCTGTCCCTGGGCGATCTGCAAGTCACCCCGATGCCGTTGCACACCAACACCGCTCGGATGGACTTGACGTTCTCACTGGCCGAACGGTTCACCGCGTCCGGTCAGCGCGCGGGCATCGCCGTGACCGCGGAATACCGCACCGACGTCTTCAACGCCGACACCGTCGAGGCGATGATCGAGCGACTGCAGCGGCTGTTGACGGCCGTCACCGCCTCGTTGCCCCACTTCGCCAGTCGGGTGTGCTCGGCGGTGTCCAGCAGGTCCACCGAGGACAGCCGACGGT
>NZ_LZKU01000148.1 GCF_001672975.1 Mycobacterium sp. 1465703.0 | reverse complement strand
CCACCGCCGAAGCGCATCAGCGGGGCAGCCCGGTAGAGCCGCTCGAATTTGCCGGCAAGCGGAGCCTGTTCGCTGCGATGCGCCAACAGGCCGTCGGGCCCGAGCAGGTCGAGCGCCAGGTCGGCGATGCGCTGGCGCAGCTCGCTGCTGAACACCTTCTCGACGCTGACCTCGACGGTGGGGATCACGCCGCTGTCCAGGATCGACGCCGCCTCATAGCCCATCAGGATCGCCACCGCCACGTCGGCTTCGGCCTGGACCAGCCGGCGGCGAAGCGACGGATCATCGGCGGGCACGGTCCCGTCGCGGCGCGGCCATTGCGCCAGCTCGCGCAACTCTTCGACGGCGCGACGCAGGTCTCCGGCGTTGGTCAGCGCACCGCGCTCGAGATCCAGCGCACCGGTGATGTAGGTCCAGCCGCGGTTGACCTCGCCGACCAGGTTGGTGACCGGCACTCGCACATCCCGGAAGTGCACCTCATTGGTGCGATAGCCCGACCAGGCGTACAGCGGGCGAATTTCCACACCCGGGCTGTCGATCGGCACGATGATGACCGAAATGCCCCGATGCCGGGCGCCGCTGGGATCGGTACGGACGCACAGCCATTCGTGCGTCGCGCGTTGTGCGCCGCTATTCCAGATCTTGGTGCCATTGATTACCCATTCGTCGCCGTCACGGGCGGCGCTGGTGCGCAGGCCGGCCAGGTCGGTTCCCGCCTCGGGCTCGGAATAGCCGACCGCGCAGATCATTTCGCCCCGGGCAATCAGGGGCAGCCATTCGGTTTTGTTGCGCTCGGTGCCGTGCCGCATGATCATCGGCGCCACCGACGTCACCGTCAGGTCGGGTCCGGGGACGCCCCAGTATTCGAATTCGCTTATCAGCAGATGCAGGTGAATCGCGCCCAGGCCCCTTTCGCCGGCAAGGCCCCCGTACTCGCGCGGCCAGTTCAGCCCGAACCAGCCTTTGGCGCCGATCTTGCGGCGAAACCGGGCCACCTCTCCGTTGGGAAATTCCAAGTCATGCTGGGCGAGCTCCGCTCGCAAGGCCGGGGTGACGTTGTCGTGCAGAAATTCGCGAACCTCGGTGAGCCAGGCGCGTTGCTCAGCGTCGAGTTCGAAATCCATTCCGGCGCCTGTGCCTTTCTGCATGCTTTTCACCGAGCAGCGTCAGCGTAACGCCACCGCGAGACAGCGCAAGGAATTTCGGCATTGCGTCACGCCCGACGCCGGGATTACCGGCGGGTGAACTGTAAACACGCTGTCAAACTCCCGTTAAAAGATGTCGGCACTCTCGCAGTTCTGCGGACGGGCTGCGAAAATTTTCAACAATCGGCTGGTCGACGTGGACCAGACACTCTGCCCAGTCCCAGCCTGAGGGAGAAGTCATGCCCACTGTTGAAATGCGCCTTCGTGAAGATCTGCGCAACTACTCAGTCGAATTGCGGCAATTGGCATACACCCTGCCGCTGGGGGTCGGCGAGCATGATCTGCTGCAACTGTCGGACCGCATGCGCGCCGCGGCCGATCTGATGGTCCGCAAGGGCGCCTAACAATAACCGTCCGGCCGCAAGCCGATCAGCCCCCTTTGAGGCGGATCTTCCAGCGCACGAAGCCCAGATACACGGCGCTGATGACGAACAGCATGCCGACGTCGAACCACCACGTCGCCGGGGTGTGCCGCCAGTGCGAATCCTTCGGAGTCAGCGGGGCTGGCACCAATTTCGTCAGGTAGGCGGTGGAAGCCGACGCCGCGAATCCCCAGCGCGCCGGGGTGGCCCACGACATCTGGTCGAGCCCCATGCGCGCGGTGACCGGGATCATTCCGCCGGAGAACACCAGCTGTGACATGACCGCCACCACCAGCAACGGCATGATCTGCTCGTTGGACTTCGCGACGGCGGACAAGGCGAGCCCCAGCATCGCCGACGCGACGCAGGTCAGGGCGACATCGGCGAACAGCTCGAGAGCCGGCTTACCCAGCGCCACGGCGCCCTGGGTCGGGGCGCCCTTGCCGAGCACCGCGATGACGGTCACGATCGCCGACTGGACGATCGCGAAGACCGTATACACGCAGACCTTGGCCAGCAGATAGGCCGACGTGGACAAGCCGACCGCCTGTTCGCGCAGGAAGATCGCGCGCTCACCGATGAGGTCGCGGATGGTCAGAGCTGTGCCCATGAACACCGCGCCGACGTTCAGCAGCACCAGGATCTGACCGGGCTCGTTTGGCGCGGCACCCATCGGGTTCGGGATGCCGAAGCCGACGTCGCCGGGTACCGACATGGACAGCGAACCCATGATGAACGGCAGCAGCGCAAGGAACACGAAGTAACCGCGGTCCGAGACGATCAACCGCATCTGACGGCGGGCGATCGTGGAGAACTGCCGGAACAGGCTGGTGTGCGCGGGATCGCCGAGCTCGGCGGGCTTCTCCGCGGGTGGCGGCGGAGGCGGCGGACCCGTCCTGGCCAGGTAGCGCGCACGTGACCCGTCAGGGTCGCTGGCGACGGTGCTGAAGATGTCGGCCCAGTTGGTGGTGCCCATGGCGGGGCCGATCTGGCTGGGCGGACCGCTGAAGGCCGTTTTGCCGCCGGGGCCGAGCAGCAACACCTGATCGCAAACGTCCAGGTAGGTCAGCGAGTGGGTGACCACCAGCACCACCCGGCCGGCATCGGCCAGTTGCCGCAACATCGTCATCACCTGCCGGTCCAGTGCCGGGTCCAGACCGGAGGTCGGCTCATCGAGGATGAGCAACGACGGACCGGTGAGCAACTCTAGCGCCACCGAGGCCCGTTTGCGCTGACCGCCGGAGAGCTTGTCGACCCGGGTGTGCAGATGCTGGGTCATCTCGAGTTCTTCGAGCACCCTGGCCACCACCTGGGCGCGGTCGTCCCTGGTGGTGTCCGGCGGCAGCCGCAGTTCGGCGGCGTACATCAAGGCCTGGTGCACGGTCAGCTGGCCGTGCACCACATCGTCCTGGGGCACCATCCCGATCCTGCTGCGCAACGACGCGTATTCGGCGTGCACGTTGTGACCTTCGAATGACACAGTCCCGGTCGTGGGGTGTGTGTATCCGGCGACCAGTCGGGCGAAGGTCGATTTTCCGGCGCCGGAAGGTCCGATGATGGCCGTCAGCGTGCCGGGAAGCGCGGTGAGTGAGATGTTGTCCAGCAACGTCTTATTGTTCTCGATCGTCCAGGTCACCCCGCGCACGTCGAGGCCGCCGCTGCGCGTCGCGGCCGCGGTCTGGTCGCGACGTGCCAGGTTGCCGCCGTGGAAGACCAGGTCGATGTTGCCGATCGTGACGACGTCGCCGTCGTGCAGTACGGCCGAGTCGACCCGGACACCGTTGACGAAGGTGCCGTTGATGCTGCGGTTGTCGTGGATCTCGGTGCCGGCGGGCGCCGGGACCAGGGTGGCGTGGTGGCGTGATGCCAGGACCTCGGGAATGACGATGTCGTTGTCGTTGGCGCGGCCGATCTTGATCGCGCCCGGGACGTCCAGCCCGCTCTTGCCCGGCCGCAGGATCTTCATCATCGACGTCGCGATGACGGACGAGTCGCCGCCGATGCGACCGGTCTGCGGTGCCGCGGGCTCCGCGGTGGTAGGCGGTGCGGCGTGCGCGGACGGCCCCCGATAGATCTGCGGCGCGTGCTGGGCTTCGCTGGACGGGGCGCTCAGTGGACCGTTGGTCGGGTGCGAGGGCTGCGGTCCCGACGGGAAGCTCGGCGTGGGTTCGCTGGTGGGTTGGCTGGGCTGCGCGGCGGTGGGCTGATGCACGGGGTGGCGGAACGAGGCCGACGCCGGCTGCTGCGGCTGCCCGGGGTGCTGCATACCGAACGCCGGGCTTTGTGGCGGGCTTTGTGGCGGGCTTTGTGGCGGGCTTTGTGGCGCCCGCGCCAGTGGTTCGCTGGGGTTGCTGACGATCGGTATCGAGGTGGTCAGCGGTGGTCGTCCGGCCGAACCTTGATGGCGGCCCACCTCGAACGTCAGCGCCGGACCGTCCGGATTCCCGACATTGACCCGCAGGCCGTCCTGGATGTCGACTACCGGCACCCGGCGGTTGTGGACATAGAGGCCATTGAGGCTGCCGTTGTCGATGGCGACCCAACGGCCCTGGTCATACCGCACGATCAGATGAGTGCGGGAGATCAGTGGATGGGCGACTCGCAGATCGGCACGCAGGTCACGCCCGATGACTACATCGTTGCCTGCCGCGAAGGTGCGCTCGGCTCCCTCGTACCGCACGGTCAGCGCGGGTGGGGCTGATGGGCTCATCAGGACCAACTGTAACGGCAGCGGGGCAACTTATCCGCTCGGTTCGTCCGCCTGCGGCGCAGTTAATTTCGTCGCCTTCAACCGGCCACCGCGGCATTGCGCAGGCTGCGCATAATCGGGACCTTGGCGCGAACGGCGGTCACGTCCTTGACGAAATCGCCGAGGTATTTGATGGCCCGCCTGCCCTCGGGCAAAACGTCGGCGGCCAAAGGGAAGTCGTGAATCTGTCCGTCCCACAGATGCAGATCGCAGTGGATCCCGCTGGCTTCCAAGCGCTTCGCCATCAGCTCGGCATCGGCGACCAGCAGCTCGTCCGAGCTGGCATGAATGGTGACCGGCGGCAACGACGACAGATCGGCGTCCACCGGAGAGGCCACCGAGAAGTCGCCCTCACCTTCGCCTTCCACAACCTGCGCGTTGCTGAGGAATTGGGCGAACCGCGAGAACGCCCGGCGGGTGAACATGGAGCACTTGCGGCCGTTGCGGTGCTTGAGTTTTCGCACCGGATCCACGTCGGTGAACGGCGAGACGGCCGCGACTCCGGCCGGCTCCATGATGCCGTCCTGGATCGCCAGGAGCGTGGTCATGAACGCCAGGTATCCGCCGGCCGAGTCGCCGGCCACCACGATCCGGTCACCGTCGTATCCGCGATCCTGCAGCCAGCGCAGGCCACTGATCCCGTCGTCGATGGCGTCGGCGATCTGGTGTGCGGGGAGCTTCCGATAGGCGACGGCGAGGATGGGGGCATCGGCCGCCTGCGACAAGCGGGTCACCATGGAACGGTGCGTGTTCAGGCCGCAGGTCAGGAATGCGCCGCCGTGCAAATACAGGATTGCTCGCTCCCCCGATACGCCGGGCGCGCGAACCCATTCGGCGGAACAGTTGTCCAATCGCACCGATTCGGTTTTCGCCGCGTATCCGACACGCGGGAACAATCCCGCGACGGTGTCGACATACTCGAACGGCCAATTCAGGTTCGGCGTCATTGCCCAAGCACGGACCGCGTTCTTCACGATCAAACGGCTGGCGAGCCCTACGGCGACCGATTGCGGGCTGTGGCGATGATGAACGCGTCGCGTCGTCGCCACACTCGGCAAAATATGCGTCGGCTCGGTTGTACTCACCATTGGGTTTCAACCTCCTAAGTGGACCCCGAGTACCCGGCTTACCGAATGGAAAAACGGATTTCACGTGCGACAACTGTCGGGTCCGTCACTGTTTACCTTCCGTAGAGATGGGTAACACTCGCTTATCTCTCTCGAGGTTTCCGCGCGGGCGCGTTCGGTCCGAATCGGCTGTTGCCGAGGCCGCGAATGGCCCAAGATATGAGCGATGACACACGCCAGGCACGTGGAGCCGCTACTTACCGACCGGGTGGCCGTCGTCACGGGCGGCGCGGGAGGAATAGGCGCGGCGACCGCGAGGCTGTTCGCCGAACACGGTGCGAACGTGATCATCGCCGATATCGACGCCGAACTCGCCGATGCGACGGCCGCGTCGATCACCGATTCCGGCGGAGCGGCCTGCGCGGTCGTCACCGACGTCCGCAAACCCGACGAGGTCACCCGGTTAGCCCACAAGGTGCTGGATCGGTTCGGCCGGGTCGATGTGCTGGTCAACAACGTGGGCCATTGGCTGCGCCACCCCGGGAACTTCGTCGATACCGACCCGCAATTATGGGACGAGCTTTACCGGGTCAACCTGCATCACGTTTTCCTGCTCACCCATGCGTTGCTGCCGACGATGGTGGAGCGGCACACCGGTGCCATCGTCAATGTCTCGTCGGTCGAGGGGCTGCGGGGCTACCCGGAGGATCCGGTGTATGCCGCGTTCAAAGCCGCCGTCAATGCCTTCACCCGCAGCCTCGCGGTTCAGGTGGGCAACGACGGGGTGCGGGTGAACGCGATCGCACCGGATGTCACAGAATCCCTGCAAGTCCCTTATTCGCAATGGCTTTCGGCCGAGGAACAAGCGCAGTGGCCGCAGTGGGTACCGGTCGGGCGGATGGGGGTGCCCGAGGACCAGGCCAGCGTCATCCTGTTTCTGGCGTCCGACCTCTCGGCGTTTGTCACCGGCCACATCATTCCCACCGACGGCGGCACCGGAGCGGCCGGCGGATGGTTCCGCTCGACGCGCCGGCCCGGCCGTCAGTGGACCAATCGGCCCATCGCCCCGTGATCAGAGCGGGCGCTCAGTGCGAAAGGTCCTGCGGGACTGGGTAAACCACGTGTTCAGGCGGTGGGCGTGGGCTGGAATCGTGCTTGATCGTCGAGGATCGTCACCGGGATGCCGTTCAGTACGCCATTGCCGGAGGGCTCGTCGACAAACGTTGGCGGAGACAGCACATTGGTGTTCGCGCCGGGTGAGGCGTTGGCCACCGACATGCGCGTTCCGGGCTTGCCGTGCCCCCAACCGTGCGGCATCGAGACCACACCGGGTTTGATGGAGTCGGTGACTTCGACGGGAACCGTGATCTCGCCGGCCTCGGATTTCACCGTCACGATATCGCTGTCGGCAACCCCGCACCGGGCCGCGTCATCGGGATGGATCAGCAACGTGCACCGGTCTTTTCCCTTCATCAGCGCGGGCACGTTGTGCAGCCAGGTGTTGTTTGACCGCAGGTGCCGGCGGCTCACCAGGACGAGCGGCTCGGCGGGCCGCTCCATGCGCGCGGCCAGCCGCGGCAGGTCGTCGAGCAGGTACTGCGGGGCAAGCCGGATTTTCTTGTCGGTGGTGCCGAGGATGTCGGGCAGTTGCGGCACCATCGGTCCGAAGTCGATTCCGTTGGGGTTGGCCTTGAGCATGTCCAGGGTGATCCCGCCGGGTTTCTTGCCGTACTGGTCGCCGAAGGGTCCGGTTCGCAACGTGAGGTCGAGCATTCGCTCAGGGCCCGCCGTGGTCGTAGAGCTTGCGGATCTCCGCGCCGTCGAGCCCTTGGGTGAAGGCCAGGTAGTCGAAGAAGCCGTCGTCGATCGCGGCGACGTCGACGTCCTCGGCGGGGGTGCCGGCGCACAGGCCGGTCAGCCGGATCAGGATCTCCCATTCGTGCGGGCGCTCGCCCGGATCGAACACCGGAGCCGAATAATTGGCGATGCTGTGAATGGCGAAAAGCAGGATCAGATCGTCGTGGTGGGGCTGCTCGAGCGGGGACAGTCCGGGCAGGATGACATCCGCGTGCCGCGTCGTCTCGTTGAGCCAAAGGTCCACGGAGATCATCGCGTCCAGCATCGGCAACACTTCGTCGAGCTTGTCACCGCCGGGGGTGGACAGCACCGGGTTGCCCGCGACGGTGATCAGCGCCTTGAGCTGCCCGTCGCCGGGCGTGGCGATCTCCTCAGCCATGCAGGACACCGGCGCCTGACCGAGCACCTCCTTGGCGCCGCGCACCCGGGTGTGCCAACGGCCGAAATCCGCGGCACCGCCCTCCAGGCCGGGTAACGGCTGCGTGGTGATCGACCACGCCGCCGGCTTGGGGAACATCGCGCCGCCGGGGGTATCGAAATGACCGGTGAGAATATTGATGACATCGACGAGCCAGCTGGCCAAGCTGCCAAACTCCTGATTGCACAAACCGATTCGGCCGTATACCACCGATCTCTCGGTTCCCGCGAGTTCGCGCGCCAGCCGGCGAATGCGGTCCTCTCCGATCCCCGTGACGGCACTGACCCGCTCCGGTGGCCAGTCCGCGACGGCCTGCCGCATGATGTCGACACCGTCGACGTGGCGGCCCGGGTTGATCAGGTCCTCGGCGAAGAGGGTATGCGCGACGGCCAGCAGCAACGCCGCGTCGGTGCCCGGCACGATCGGCAGCCACTCGTCGGCGCGCGCGGCGGTCAGGGTGCGCACCGGGTCGATCACAATGACCTTGCCGCGTCGACGAATCCCGTCGATCAGACCCATCACGTTGGGCGCGGCCAACAGTGACCCTTGCGACGCCGCGGGATTGGCACCCATGATCACCAACAGGTCGGTGCGCTCGATGTCAGGCACCGGGAAGTTCCACCACAGTCCATACATCAGGTGCGACGACAGATTCTTCGGCCATTGGTCGACCGTGCCCGGCGAATACGTGACCGGCATACCCGACATGCCCATCAGCACGCCCGCATAGCGGGCCAGTGAAAACGAGTGCGCCAGCGGGTTGCCGGTGTATGCGGTGACGGCGCCGATGCCGTATTTCTCGATCACCGGAGTGAGCAACGCGGTGCAACGGCGAAACGCCGCATCCCAGCTGACTTCCTGCCATTGGCCATCGATCTTGATCATCGGCTGGCGGATGCGATCCGGATCGTCGTGCAGAGCCGCAAGCGAGGTGCCTTTGGGGCACAGATGTCCGCGGCTCCAGACGTCATCGCGGTTGCCACGAATGTCGGTGACACGCCCGTCCTCGACATGAATTGCCAAGCCGCACATGGCTTCACACAACGGACAGGTGCGCAGGTGGGTGCCGTCTTCGCCCGGTTTCATCCACTCACTGTATTCCGCTACCCGAGGTAGCGGAAGTGCGGAAATCGGGTCAGGTCGTCCAGGGTCCGAGTCCGCCGACCTTGTCGATGCGGATGCGTGTCAGGTATCCAGGCGGCGCGCCCGAGCTGCTGAGGGAACTCAATCCGGTGCTGGGCGATCCGAATACGAAGTTCCCACCGGACGGCG
>NZ_LZKU01000147.1 GCF_001672975.1 Mycobacterium sp. 1465703.0 | reverse complement strand
CACGGTGCGCACCGGGCTGCTGTGGTGGACGGTGGCCATCCACCTGCTGACCTCCATGACGATGGTGTGGCTGGCGGCGCTTGGATGCCGGCGCCCGCGAGCTCGCCGAACGCCGGTTCGTGCTTGCGGTGGAGTCAGCCTGCGAGCGGCTCGGGCTCGGCCCGCTCTCGCATGGCCGCCCATAGCGCCGCGGTGGCCGCCGTGCATGCCGCGGCGCCGGCAACGTGCAGGGCGACCAGCACGGCCGGCACCCCGGTGTAGTACTGCGCGGTGCCGACGGCGGCTTGCGCCAGCACCAGCACCAATAAGACCGCAAGCCGCAGCATCACGGGCCGGCCGGCGCGCACCGCCAGCAGCCCGAAGCCCAGCCCCACCACCAGCGTCAGATACGAGATCAGCAGCGACGAGTGCAGGTGCACCAGGGTGTCGACTTCGACTCTCAGACGCGGCACCGTCCGGGTAGGACTGCGATCACCGGCGTGCGGGCCGGCGGCCGTCACCAGCGTGCCGGTGACCAGCACCGCGGCCAGATTCAGTCCGGACAGGGCGGTCAGGGCGCGCAGCGGCTTGACCACACGCTCGCGAACCGCTGCCTCATCGGGCTCGCCGACCTTCACGTAGAGCAGCACCGCCAGCCACACCATCGTCATGGAGGTCAGCAGGTGGATGGCCACCGTCCACCACAGCAGCCCGGTGCGCACCGTG
>NZ_LZKU01000146.1 GCF_001672975.1 Mycobacterium sp. 1465703.0 | reverse complement strand
ACATCGACGTCATCGGACCACGTGGTCACGTCACTCGCGTTGATTGTTGGCGGTATCTCCGTGCTCATTGGCGCCGCTGCTCCTTTTTGATGTAGTCGTAAAACGCCCTCATTTCGGGCGCAACGTACGCAAGCTCCACAAACGGCACGCCCGCCTGCGGCGCTGAGAGGTAGACGAATTGGATGCCGCCGGGCATCACGCCTCGCTGTACGACCGCGGCGCCCCGCTCGGCGGCATCGGCTACCGCTGATTCGAGTTGCTCGGAGCTTTCGACCTCCACGCAGATGTGGTGCAAACCCGGGCCGCATTCGGACAAAAAGTCACTATAGATGTTCTCACCGCAAACCGGTTGGATCAGCTCCAACTGCATGTCGCCTAGGTAGCTCAGCGAGATGCTGGCCACGAAGTCGGCGGGTTTGCCGCGGTAGCTACACGCGTCCGGAGCAAAGTGCACATCGGGTATGCGCACCCACTTGCGCACACCTAACAGGCCGGTGAGGGCCGTTTCGGTCGCGTCGATGTCGGCGGTAACCCAGGCGATCTGCGTCGGGGCTGCAACGGGAAGCGTCATCGCCTCGCAGAATAGACCAGTCGCCGGGGCGCCAGAAAGGGCCCAGACGACTTTGCCGCGTTCGGGCCGCCCTGCGGAAAAACGGCCGGGTGAACACGTTCTAATTCTGATGCGCGAGGCCTCCGCACGCGAGGCCTCCGCACCCAATCAGTGTTGGGTCAGGACGTCTACCAGCAGGCGCAGTTGGGCGTCGAAGACGGCTTCCGGGTCGGTCACGGTGTCGGCGCCGTATTGCCCGAACACCTCGAGACTGATGGCACCCAGCACGCCCGCCCACAGCAAAAAACACTTGGCCAGCACCCGATCATCGCCAGGAAACCCGAATTCATGACGGATTCGTTCGAAGTCGGATGACATGGGTTGCGGGGCAAGGTCATTCGTCAGCCGGATGTCGCCTGTGGCGATCCCGGCCGCAACCGCGTCGAACAGCGCCGCAACGACCCGGGTGCCCACCGCAACCGTGCGCTCGGGGGGCGCGTGATATCCGGGAACGGGGCTGCCGTACAACAGGGCCCAGCAGGCCGGGTGCGCGACGGCCCATGTCCGGGTGGCCCGGGCGATGGCGACGACGTCGTCGCTCCACACGTCCCCGACGGTTTCGCGGGCGCGATCCACGGTTTTGGCCAGGTCGGAGTAAGCGTCGACCAGCAGCAAGGTCAGCAGTTCGTCCCGGCTGGATACGTAGCGGTATACCGCCGAGGACACCATGCCCAGGTCGCGGGCGATTGCCCGCACCGACAACCCCGCCGCGCCGCGCTCCACCAACTGGCGGTGACCGAGCTCGATGATGCGTGCCTCGATCTGCTGGCGCGATTCCTGGCGTTTGCCCACGCGGCCAGTCTGGCACAACCGAGAACACCGCTCTTGCTTTCCGTCGCGCGCTGTGGCAGCCTTTTCGAAATAGAGAGCACCGCTCTCAGAAGATTCAACCGGATTCGCTGAAAGGCCGCATCATGTCCACGCGATACGAACAACCGAGCCGGACCGCCCGCGCCGCCAACGGGGTGATCCGCTGGCTCGCCGAGGCCGGGATCAGCATCGCCGGAACCCGCGCGCTACGGGTCCGCGGCCGTAAGACCGGAAAGCACCGTGCGGTGGTGATCAACCTGCTCACCGTCGACGGGGTGGACTATCTGGTCTCGCCGCGCGGCAACACCCAGTGGGCGCGCAATGTCCGGGCCACGCCGGTCGTTGAAGTGGGTCCGCGCTGGCACCGGCGGCGCCTTGAAGCCAGCGAGGTCGACGACGCGGCCAAGCCCGAGTTGTTGCGGCGGTATCTGGCCAAGTGGTACTGGCAGGTCAAGGACTACGTCGCTGGGTTGACTCCGGACAGCACCGACGAGCAATTCCGTGCGGCGGCGCCGACGATTCCGGTGTTCGCGCTGACCAAGGTCGGCGCGGCGGGCCGAATGCCCTAGTGCGCGTTGTCCCGAACGCCGAGGTCCTCGCGCACCTCCTGCGACGTGGCCCCCCATGACACCGCGGCCGGGAAGTCGCCCCAGACGCTGTTGAAGATCCCGACGAGTTGCCCCGGTCCGCCATTGGGGGCCAGATACACCGGCCCGCCCGAATCCCCGTTATGGCTTTGCACGCCGTGCGACATGGTGAACCAGCCGTTGTTCACGCTCTCCACCGTCCCGCAGGTCTCCCCGGTGATCACGCCGAAATGACAGATCGGCTGCCCTGGTGCCAGTGCGAGGCCAGGGTCGGAAACCAGCGGACGACCGCCCGGCAGGACGTTGTTCGCCATGACGCTGTTGTCCAGCACGATCGCCTCGTAATCGCTGATCACCTGGCTGGTGGACACGGTCGTTCCGGTGGGGGTGTTGTCCCGGAAGGCCGCCATCCGGCCGATGACGGTTCCGCCTCGATCGGTCACCACTCCGCCACCGCCGCGGCAATGTCCCGCGGTGAACGCGACCTTGAGTGCGGGGTCGACGTATCCCAGCGTGCAGACCCGGTTGTCCTGGCGTATCTCCATGCCTGGATATACGACCACCTCGGCTGTGGCCGGCGCAGCCGGCATCAAGGAGGCGAACGCTGCCACACTGGTCGACGCGGCGAATGCGCGCATTGCCAGACGATGCACCCTGAGCTCCGATCCATCGGGCCGATACCGACGGGAGGCCGAGGTTACCGGGTAACCCTCCCCCACGCTCAGCTTTTCGCGCCGGCCTGCGCAAATGTTACAGCGAGGTCACGAGCCCGGTGCCAGCGTCGGTTCGACCGGCTACCTGCGGCGTCCAGCCGGGCGGACCGAATACGTAACCCAGCCGATCCCGCAGGCGCTTCGCCGACCGACAGTCCCGGGCGATCGCTACATACTCGCGAGTCTGCAACTTCCAGATGTTGAACGTGTCCACCGGCTTGGTAAGGCCGTAATGCGGCCGGAACACCTCGGGCTGGAAGGTCCCGAACAGCCGGTCCCACACGATGAAGATGCCGCCATAGTTCTTGTCGAGATACACCTGGTCCATCCCGTGGTGCACCCGATGATGCGAGGGTGTGTTCAACAGGAACTCGAACGGCCTCGGCAGCTTGTCGATCCGCTCGGTGTGTATCCAGAACTGGTAGATCAGGTTCAGCGAGAAACTGAAGAACACCATCCACGGCGGAATTCCCAACAGCGGCAACGGAATCCACATCAAGATTTCACCGCTGTTGTTCCACTTCTGGCGCAGTGCGGTGGCGAAGTTGTAGTACTCGCTGGAGTGATGAGCCTGATGCGTCGCCCAGATCAATCGCACGCGGTGCGCGATGCGGTGATAGGCGTAGTACAGCAGGTCCACACCGAGAATCGCGATGACCCACGTGTACCAACGGCTGGCGGGCAAGTGCCAAGGCGGCACGTAGGCGTAGATCGCGGCATAGCCGAGCAGGGCCAAGGTCTTCCAGCCGGCGGTGGTGGCCACCGAAACCAGCCCCATCCAGATGCTCGCCAGCGAGTCACGGGTGAGGTGCGCGCCTGAGGCCGGCCGCGCTTCGTCGGCGGCCTCGGCGGTAAGGCTTTCCAGCTTTCGAGCCGCCGTCCATTCGAGGGTCAACAGCAGCAGGAAGAACGGAATGGCGAACAGCACCGGATCGCGCATCTGCGGAGGCAGCGCAGACAGGAAGCTCGAGAGGGCACTCACACAGGTAAGACTACGACGGGCACCGCGGCGTCGGTCGCGCCCTCAGCGACGATCGTCGGACTGCGCCTCATCGCCGGCATACCACTGCACCGCCCGGACGCCCGGCAGCAGCGATAGTTCGGCCACCAGCCGCTCCAGCCGGGCCGGGGCATCGCCGTTCATCAACAGGTGGGCGGTCAGGGTGGCCTCGTCGTCGGCCGGGTTGCCGGTGTGGATTCCGCGAAGCGTGATGTCGTTGCTGCCGGCGTGCTGGACGATCTGGGCCCGGACGTATTTCTCGTGCTTCGGGCGGCAGACCACCTGTATCAGATAGGGCAGCAGGCTCTCGTCCTCTTCGGCGCTGTTATCGCGGTCGATCAGCCGGCCGAGTGGGCGCCCCAGCAGGTGAATGCCGATCACCGTGCCGGTGCCGATCAACGCGAACAACAGATGCCCGGAAGCGGCCAGCACGCCGATCGCCGCCGAGCACCATAGTGTCGCGGCGGTATTGAGGCCCCGGACGTTGACGCCTTCCCGCAGGATCACCCCACCACCCAGGAACCCGATGCCGGACACGACATAGGAGGCGACCCGGGTGGGGCTGGTGTCCGAGGTGGCCGCCGCGTAGAGGACGAACAGCGTCGCGCCTCCGGCAACCAGCGCGTTGGTGCGCAAGCCGGCCCGCCGCGCCCGCCATTGCCGTTCCAGGCCGATGAGCGCGCCGCAGCCGACGCCGACGCCCAGCCGGATCAAGAAATCGAGCGCGCTCAGCGTCTCCACGGACACCCTCCTTTCCGCTGCGTCTCACCGTTGAGTATCCCCCGGCTGCTCCGCGTAATTCCGATCGCGACCCTCGATGTGGTGCCGATTGGCGCAGCTAAGCACCTGCAGGTGAACGGCAGATGGCCCCGAGTGAAATGCGGAGCGGGGCGGCCACATCCGCGAAATCTCCGGGCAGTCAATTGGTTGCACCGCAACCACCTGATGGGCGTCGGATAATGCCGGCCGGTCGTAAATGCGTTGCGCAGCAGAGCCTTCGCGATCGCCGGTAGCCGTCGACGCTACGCCTTGTTGCCGCGGCTCACGCCTTGGAGAGTTGGTGTGGGCAGTAGAACTTCGCGGAAATCAGCGCGAAGTTCGAGGCCATCTCCATGTCCATGCCGGGATTGTGGGTTTTGACGTCATGCACCAACTCCAGGCCCGATTCGCCGTTGTTCAGGCACGAACACACTGCCCGGCCGGCAGCGACGGCCGAACCGGGGCTGTTGAAGGTGAAGCCGGCTTGTTGCAGCGCGGCGACGAAGCCGCCGTCGTCGCCGTCCGGCGCGGGCGGAGGATCGGCGTGCGCCGGGGCGGCAAAGGCGATCATCGCCGGGATACCGAGTAGCGCCAGCAGTCGTTTCATCACTATCACCTTCGGTTGTGGGTCGATTCGTTCTCCAATTGGCGCTCAGCAAGGATGATTTGCCTTGCCTATCAACCCAATTGGGTATCGGCGGGTAGGACTTTCGACTTGCCGCCCTTCTTCAGGTGCACCGCGTGGATGCCCGGCTTCTTGGCGAGCTGCTCGAGCAGCGCGTCGAGGTTTTCTTGATCGACGTTGTGATGCTGCACGGTCTCGGGCTTCTCCGAGATCTGTGCGACAAGGCGTTTGAGCTGTTCGGGCGACTGCTCGCCTTTGAGGTCCTTGATCGGAGTCATCCGGTTACGCACCGCGGCACGGGCTACCGTCGGCCCCCCGGAGCCCATCGCGCTGCCCAGCATTCCGGCCAGCCCCATCGAACTGAACAGGCTTCCCTCGCCCAGCGCGGCTGCCGGAACGGCCTCGGTCCCGGCGGCCGACAGGGCGGCGGCGACGGTCCTGATCGATGGGGTCGCCGTGGCCCAACTGGGCGGGATCGACAGCTTGCCGACCAGCGTGCCGGCATTTCCCATGCCGGCGACCGGAGTGATCGCGCTGTACAAGGTGCCGCGCCCGAAGCCCAATGCCCCCAGCCCGGCACCCAGCGCGTCTTTGGGTAGTGCGCCGTAGCCAACGGGCGGGGCGAACTTGAGCCACTGGGACAGTGGGAAGTTGATCAGCAACCCGATGTCGTTGAACTGCGTCGTCAAACCCAGCGGCACCTTCACGGCGTTGTACATGTTGGTGTAGAAGCTTGCCCCGCCCGGGACGATGTTGAAGAGATCCGTCATGAACGTTTGATACAGATAGGCGAGGTTCGCGGGAATGGAGAAAGGGCCGCTGAAGGGCAGCGTGGTAGTCGCCGCCGAAGCGGCGGTGTTCGCCACATTGGCCGCCGGCGTCTGAGCCGCTGAGGTCACCGCAGCCGCTTGCAGTGGTGCGGCGGCGTCATTGGTGGTTTTGGGCGCCGGGCTGAACTGAGTCAAGTTGTTGGACGCGGTTGCCGAAGACGCGAAGTAGGTATCCATAGCCGTGGCGTCCTGAGCCCAAAACTCCTCGTATTGCGCCTCATTCGCGGCGATCGCCGAAGTGTTTTGCCCGAAAACATTTGTCGCCACCAGCTGCGCGAGCAAGGCTCGGTTCTCGGCAATCACCGGTGGCGGGACGTGCGCGGCGAAGGCCGTTTCATAGGCGTTCGCAGCTTCGGTGGCCTGCGTCGCCGATTGTGCGGCCTGAGCGGCGGTTTCTTGCATCCAGGCCACATACGGGGCGGCCGCGGACGCCATGGCGAGCGACGACGGCCCAACCCACGGACCGGCGGTCAGGCTGGCTAGCACCGACCCGTAAGACGTAGCGGTGGACTGCAACTCGGTGGCCAGGTTCTGCCACGCGGTCGCCGCGGCCACCAGCGACCCAGCGCCCGGACCGCTGTACATCCGGCCCGAGTTGAACTCCGGCGGAAAGGCTCCGTAGAACATTTGCGTACCCCCTATTTGGGCGCCTGCACCGACAGTGCTTGGCTGCCAAGCAATTCAGTCATGGCGGTCATTCCTCGGTGCACGGGATGACGATGATGGTGGCTGCGGCCGGGTCAGCTTCGGCGGCAACACTTCCCAGCGAGCCGACCGCGGAGGCGGTGCCGCCGACCGGCCGGGTAGCGGCGGCCGCGACGGCGCGTCCGGCCAGGCTGGACAGGCCCATCTGGCTGAACACGCCCTCCGCGCTTGCCATCGCGGTCGGTGCCCCGGCGATGTTGGCGGGGAGCGCCTGAGCGAGTGTTCTGATCGCGGGAGCGGCCTGGGTCCAGCCCTGCGGCACCGACATGCCGCCCACCAGAGCGGCTTTGCCCATCGATCCCGACACCTGCCCGGCCCCGGCTGCGGAACTGAGCATCGGCTGGACGGCGTTGGCGCCACTGGCCAGCGGCGCCAACGCTCCGGAAATCGCCTTAGGCCCAGCCAGATAGGCGGCCGCAGCCTGCCCGTTCTGTCCCCAGGCATATGCCTGGCCGAACGACAGGAACGGTCCGCCGGGGATGGTGCTCCACGACTGCGGTGAGTACACCCCGGTCACCACCGACCAGAACTCGTTCCAGTTGGTGATGAAACTTGGCGTGGTCAGTCCGGTTGAGGCGTCCCCTGCCGAGCTGGCGTTGGACACGGTTTGGACTGCCGGCTGCATCGTGGTGCTCAGCTGCGACAGCTGCGACGCCGTGTTCGAGCTGGAATTGGCGGTGCTCTGGGCGACCGCTGCCGCTTGCGTCGTGCCGGCCGACTCGTTGGTGGTGCGGGGTGGCTCGGCGAACGGCGTCAGCTGGGAGGCACTCGCCGATGCCGCCGCGTATCCGTACATCGCGGCGGCATCCTGCGCCCACATCTCCATGTAGTGGGTTTCGGTGGCGGCGATCGCCGGGGTGTTCTGGCCCAGGATGTTGGTAGCGATCAGGGTGGCGAGCAGGGCGCGGTTGGCGGCGATCACCGGCGGCGGAACCGTCGCCGCGAACGCCGCCTCGTACGCGCCGGCGGCGAGTTTGGCCTGGGCGCCCGCCTGCTCGGCTTGCGCGCCGACGGCATGGATCCACGCCACGTATGGGGCCGCCGCCGCCGCCATCGCGATCGATGACGGGCCCGTCCACGGACCGCTCGTCAGGGTCTCGATGGCCGAGTGGTAGGCCGTCCCGGTGCTCTGCAGCTCAGCAGCCAACTCGTCCCATGCCGCCGCAGCGGCCAGCAGCGGCCCCGACCCCGCACCAACGTACATCCGCCCCGAGTTGTATTCCGGCGGATAAGCCCCGAAATCCAACATCACTCCCTCCGGTCCCTCTCTCGGCGACCATGGTAAGCAGGGCGCCACGGCTCCGGCATTGACGAACTCACAGCTCTAAGGAAATTCATCGAATCCACCACCGAATATGTGCGGATCCCATGTGCTACAGACGACGAAGCCATACCCTTCCTAGCTGTAATTCCACGCCATTAGGCGCTACGAACGACTAGTCAAGCCACGCTGCTATTGCACTGCCGATGATGTCCATGCCGTATTTCACAGAGCACTCCGGCCAGGTAAACGTTTGTAAAAAACAAGTATCGCTACCGCATGAGCCATGTGAGAGTTGCGCGTCCGCAACTATCCAGCTAGTGGTGGATATCACTTGGTAGAGCGCTCGAACGCAGCATCCAGCCACAGGTGAAAACAATTAATTAGTAACCTTGCGGTCCGATAGATAACCAAGCGAGAATCAACGCCATTGTCGACATCATAAACTGCCAGAAAGCTGTGTGCATTCTATCTGATTGCGAGTTAGACCAACCTCTCATATCGACTTATATCCGCTATTACTTTTATTAGTAAATTGTCGCTTGAAGCCGTTTGCAAAGCCGATCGGCTGCGAGAATTCTCCGGAGAGACCGTGCCGCGCAAATCAATGCGGCATATTGCGTCTTGCAACGAAAACAATTAAGCCCGGACTCGAATAGCGGGCGTTGTCGTATTGAGTCAATCGCTGCTGGCGCCGGGGATCTTTACGTGGCAGCCTGCCCGGTGGTAACCCTCCTGGAAGTCGGGGCCGCGCTGCCCAGGAAGTCGCCGACGGTAAGCCGGTCAACCTGTGCCCAACCGCCGGCGAGAGGCCACGGGCGCGGACCAGCGCACCTGGGCACCTGCATCGCCGAACTGGTCGTTGATTCGTCACACCGCCCTCCTCGCGTTCACCTATACGAGTAGACGCGGTCAGTCTGCTCTGGCACTGATTAGCTACTGGCAGTTTCCTGTAAGCCATGCATTGGCTGTTCAAACCGATTTTTCGGGCGAACTACCCGCGGCGAAATGCACCTTTACCCCGTTGCTGGCTCGACGGCTTTTACCGAATCGGCATTGTGAAAAAGCCGCGTTGGTTAGCCGTTAATTTCGACTGCGATCGGTGTTAACCGGCCGCGGGCGGCCGTGCCATCACTCGGGGCCGGAATCCATATAAGGGAGCGGCCAACTCTTCGTCCTGCGCGCTCGGTATGGCTCCCAACGGCATGCCCGGCATTCCGGCCGGACCGGCGGCCTCCATAACCATCGGTGTCGCACCCAGCACGCCGTGATACACCCCGTCGCCCAGCCGGGTCGTTTCCGCCAGCGGGGTGATGGCGGCGCCGGCCGCGCCCCAAGTCGGCGGCACCGAGAGGCTTCCGACCAGGCTCGCCTGGCCGATTCCCGCCGAGGCCGCAAGGCCCGGCAGGGACCCGAGCGCACCGCTACGGCCAAGGCCGGCGGCCAGGTCGGCCGAGGCTGCACCGGCGGAATCGCCCGCCGCATCGGGGAACAGGGAGCTGAAAGCGGTCACCGAATCGATCATCGACGTCGGGTTCAACAGCCCGCTGGTGGTGAAGGCGTTGCAAAAATTGTCCACCGAGGCGTTGTTGAGGAAGCTGCCCAACAGCGATCCGTTGGACCCGTCCAGGAAGTTCATCAGCCCGGCCAGCCCCGTGGTGGAGGTGTTGGTGTTGGGCGCGAGTCCCAGCCATGCGAGCAGTCCGCCCGTCGAGGTACCCGAGGCCGAGCCGGGCGAGGCGTTGCCCGCCTGGGCCACCGTCGCCGCCTGCACGGCCACTCCATCGGTGTTGGCGACCGACGATGGCGCGCTCATCGGCGTGAGCTGGGCGGCCGCGCTCGAGGCACTGGCATAGCCGTTCATCGCGGATGCATCTTGAGCCCACATGTCGGCATATTGCGCCTCGGTCGCCGCAATCGCGGCGGTGTTCTGGCCAAACAAGTTGCTGGCCAACAGGTTCGACAACTGAACGCGGTTGGCTGTGACCACCGTCGGTGGCACGGTCATGGCGAAGGCAGCCTCATATGCGGCCGCCGCCGCATTGGCCTGGGCACCGGCCTGCTCGGCCTGAGTCGCGGTGCTGTCCAGCCATGCCAGATACGGCGCCGCCGCGGCCGCCATCAGCATCGACGACGGGCCCAGCCAGCCTTCATTGGTCAGCGCTGATATCACTGATCGGTAACCGACTGCCGCCGAACGCATTTCAGTGGCAATCGCGTTCCAGGCGGCGCCCGCAGCCACCATCGACTCCGGCCCTGGGCCCGCGTACATGCGGGCCGAATTGACCTCTGGCGGAAACGCCGCGAAATCCAGCATGACACTTTCTCCTTGGCAGTCTGTTATCCGGCGGCCGGCGGGCGTGGCATCACCACCGGGCGGAATCCGTATTTCGGGATCGCCCGGCGACGCCCCACCGTGGAGCCGATTGGCCCGGTAAAACCACCGGGGCCGCCGACGGCGGACGGCGACGACCCGATGTCACTGAGACCAGTTGCCGGGATTGCGTTCTCGGCCGGGTTGATGTTGGCCGCTGGGGCCCAGCTCGGCGGCACCGACAACGAGCCCACCAAGCTGGCGTGGCCAAGCCCCACCCGCCCGGCCGCACCCGCCGGTGCGGCGGGAGCCGAGACACCTGCACCCAGCTCCGACACCTCCCCCAGTCCGGTCAGCCCCGCGGCACCAGTGCTCGATTTGCCCGCGTTCATCAAACCCGCAGCCGTCTGCAGAATGAACTGGGGGTTGAACGGCCCCCCGGCAAGTGCGCCGTTGACGACCGCGGTGCTGAAGAAGTTGGTATTCGTAAAGGTGCCGAAGGCCGAATTGTCCGAGCCACTCAGCAGCCCCGCCAGATAGGGCGACACCGATCCGGTCGACGAGGAACCAGCGCCTGCCGACGACAGCACAGACTGAACCGAACCAGCCGGCGTCTGGGCCGCTTGTGCCACCGTGTTCGCCTGCGCTGCTACGCCTTCAGTGTTAGTGGTGGACGGCGGCGCGGCCAATGGCGGCAATTGTGCCGCGGAGCTCGACGCGCCGGCATAGCCGTTCATCGCGCCCGCGTCTTGGGCCCACATTTCGGCATACTGCGCTTCAGTCGCCGCGATAGCCGGCGTGTTCTGACCAAAAATGTTCGTCGCCACCAGCATCGCCAGCTGAGCGCGGTTCGCCGCAATCACCGGTGGCGGCACCGTCATCGCAAAGGCCGACTCGTATGCGGTCGCAGCGGAGAACGCTTGGCCGCTGGCCTGCTCGGCCTGCGTGGCGGTGCCGTTCAGCCACGCCACATAGGGTGCAACCGCAGCCAGCATCGACATCGACGAAGGACCCAGCCAGCTCCCGCCGGTCAGCTCGGTCACCACCGACCCGTAAGAGGCTGCCGCCGAACGCATCTCCGCGGCCATCGTGTTCCAGGCGGCAGCGGCGGCCAGCATCGGCCCCGATCCTGGCCCGGAATACATTCTGGCCGAATTGATCTCCGGCGGCAGAGCCGCGAAGTCGAACATTTCAACCCCTTCATCGGGCCGATGATGCGTTGATCGCCTCGGTGGCCGCGTACGATCCGGCGCTGGCCTGCAAGGTGGTCACCATGTTCTCGTGCAGTGCAGCGGCCTGGGCGCTCAGCGCCTGGAACATCTGGCCGTACTTGGCGAACTGCGCCGCCGTCAACATCGACACCACATCCGCGGCGGCGGGCACCACCCCGGTCATCGGGGCGGCAGTCGCCGCGTTCTGAGCGATCAGCGCCGAGCCGATCTCTTGCAGCCGACCGGCGGCCACCGACAACGATTCCGGCTGTGCGGTAACAAAGTTCATCACAAATCTCCCCACGAAGGTAAACGCGCCAGCGGTCTTCTGGACATGCCGAGGCGCGCATCGACGTCGCACGTCAGTGCGTGCGCGTGCTGTGAAAGTTGGCTAAATGAAAGCCAATTCAGGAAAAAACGATGCCGAGGCCGGATCGAAGCGAAATGGCCGTCGATCTGGCATACGGACTGTCATCGGGACTCACGTCGCTCTCACCTCCTCAAAGCCAGGGCACACGGGGTTGCCACACGGTGCACACGGGGAGGAAACAACCAGCGAAAAGGCCGGCTGCGGCACCCCTCTCGTCAGAGCTTCGGCACCACACGGCGTATCCGGCTGATCGAGCCGGAAGCCACTTGGGCTCAACCCTTAATCCGGGAGGAGCTGTCCTGACCCTGGGCGTCTTTCGACGTTCGAGGTCAGTGGCCTGTGTCCGTGCAGACGCCTCACCTAGCGAGGTGCTTGCATTGGCAATGGTGACACCGGGCCTTCGTTGAGTCAAGTTGACTTCCAACGCGATCCCAACGGTTCACGCTGTGGTCATCTCCGATGCACGCACAGCCGCGCCAGATCGCAGGGGCGTGAGCCCGCTTCCAGCTAGTCTTTCTTGGTCTCGGCCACCGCCGCGCTGAGCCCCTCGGCCAGATCCTCCTGGGTCAGCTCCTTGAAACGCAGCAGTTGACGCTCACTGAACTCGGTCACGTCACTGGCCAGCACCGCATCCAGGTCCTCGTCGTCCAGGCGGAAGCTGCGATGATCGCGGGCCTTTTCCACCACGTTGCGCACGAAACCGGCATTACCGAGCGTGTCGATGCCGCGGATGAGATCGCCGTCCTCCGAATAACTTTCGTCGAGGTAGAACCTGGTGTACGACGGCAACAACGCCTGCGCCGATTCATCGGTGATGACGTCTTCGTTCTCCTGACCCATCAACCGGGTCAGCGCGACCAACTCGTCAGGGGTATAGCTGAAGAACTCGATGACAGTCGAAAAACGCCGTCGCAGACCCTGATTCACTTCGAGCATCTTGTCCATCGCCTTGGCGTAGCCGGCGCCGAATACCACCAGTTCGTCGCGATGATTCTCCATGTAGAGCAGCAACGTGTTGATGATGGCGTTACCGTACGGGTCGCCCTGCTGGTAGCCCTTCTCATGCAGCGTGTGCATCTCGTCGAAAAAGACCGCGCCGCCCAAGGCGCCCTCAAGCATCTCCTCGGTGTTCTTCTCCGCGTCGGCCATGTACCGGCCCAACAGCTTGGTGCGGCTGGTTTCCACCACAACGGGCTTGCGCAGCACGGTCAACCCGCATAGCTGCTTGCTGAAAGCCCTTGCTACCGAAGTCTTTCCGGTACCGGGCGGTCCGAGCAACAACGTGTGGCGCGACGTCACGGGCACCGGAAGGCCCATCTTGGCGCGGGCTAAGTTGACCTTGGTCGTCGATTTGATGAGCTTGATCTCGCGCTTGGCCCGTTCCATGCCGAGCATCGCATTGAGTTCGGCGTCACCTTCGGCCAGGTACTTCGCCGCCTCTTCGGCGTGGCGAGCAGCCTCGGTCTCGGCCCGGGTCGGCGCGCTGTCGGGATCCCACGGATCGGTCCGGGCCTCGATCGTCTCCGGGTCGGTCAGGACCAGCCGATAGTTGGGGTTGTCCAGCGCTTCGCGGGCCGGGGCGAATTTCGGATCCCGTGAGTACACCCGTCGCAGCAGCTCAACGGCCTCATCCTCGCGGCCCAGATGCCGCAGGCACATGCCCTGGGTGTACAAGGCGATGTTGGCCGCGCCCGGCACCCGGTCGCCTTCGATGGCCTCTTGACCTCGGCGCAAGGCCTCCTCGAACACACCCAGCGACGCCAGTGCCGTGGTGGCCATGGCCGCACCCGCGGCCTTCAGCTCGGGTTGCCGCCAGCTCTTGCCCTCGGCGAACTGGGCGAGCACATCCGGCCACCGGGAGGTGCGGAAATACAGCACGCCGCGCACGTAGCTGACCAACTCTTCATCGATGGGTTGGCGCGGTTCGACGCCGTCGATCAGTTTCGCTGCTTCCTCGTAGCGTTTCGCTTCGGCCAGAACCGCGGCGTACGCACACGCCAGCGTCTCCCCACTGGTGACCGCCAGCCGCAGGAACAAACCGTCGGAAACCTCCGGACGGAACTGCAGCTCGGTGACCCCGAGGCGACGGGTTTCCCAACCGAACGTCCGGATCGAGGACCACGCCCCGGACAGGACGTCGATGCTCTGCTCCCCCGCCAGGATCCGCGCCAGCCAGGCGTCACACATGCCGGGGTCGAGGTTGGTAGCGGTGGTGAACATCTGCGACGCAACCTGCGGATTGTGGCTGGGCTGTAGCCCATTGACCGAGATGCCAGAGGCCAACAGGCCGGCGACCATCGCGTTACGGGCGCCTTCAGCGGTTGATTGCGGCCTCGTCATTGCGCTACAGGAACGCCCGCCGAGCTCCCGTGCAGGTGGTCGACGGATAACGCAAGGTCGGCATCGTCGGCGCGCAGCGGACGGCCCGGCACGACCAACAGGGGACGCGCCGTCGGGGCAGGCAGGCTGGCGCGCAGCGCAGCCAGCTGGCGTCCGGTCAGACGGTTGAGGCCCGACGACACGTTTCGGCGCAACCGCTTCTCGGTGTGGTACCGCACCCAACCCGATACCTGCGGCCGGCCGCCGCGGGTGGTGAGCCGAATGGTCAGCACGGTGGCGACGGTCTCGTCCTCCCACAGCTCATCCAGCTTTTCGGTGGTGATGTCGGACGGCGACAGCCACAGACTCGTGACAAATCCGTTGAAGTGCTTGAGGCGGCGCCATCCTGGCCGGCTCCAGGTCGGTTCCAGATCGGCCAGCACCGCACGGTCGACGTCGGCGAACTCCTCCGCCGTCAACGGCCTGGCCGAACAGGTCAGCCCGTCGAGATCCTGGGCGAGCCGCTCGGTGGCCGCGACCAGGGTCGATGCCAGCGAATCCCGGGCCGCCACCGCGGCGACATTGCGCTGCGGGTTCATCCGCAACACCAGCCAGGTGCGACGGATGTACGAGGTGGGCTGATCGTTCGCCACCTCCCACTCTTCGGGACCCCAGTCGTCAAGTTTGGACAACTCGGCGGCGTTGCCGCCGCGGCGCACCTTCACCGACACGATGTCGATGTCGTCAAGGTGGATATCGAACTGCCGCAGCCCGGACGCAACGGCCGACACCAGCAAGGTCGGCGATGAGTTGCGGTGACGATGCCGCGAGGCCGTCTCGTCGTCATCGCCGTTGATGGCGATCAGCGTGACCAACTGACCTTGGTACTGCCGCACCCCGACCCGGTCGCGCCCGTACTTGCGCTGGTAATCCAGGGCGGGCGTGCAACCCGCGGCCAGTGCGGAACCCGGGTCGGAGGACCAGTCCCACAGCCAGGTGGCCAACCCCGACGTCACGGTGAGGCCGTGGTAGGTGACCAGCGACAGCAACGTCACCAGCAGGGCCAGACCGACACCCACCCAGAACGCGATGCGGTAGGTGCCCTGCCAGGACTCCGGGCAGTGACTGGCCACCACCATGATCAGCACGTCGACCAAAAACACCGTCGTCAGCCGCGGCCACGACAAAGACAACCCAAACCTGCGCTGAGCTTTCATGAGTGTTGCTGCTCCGCCCCTATTGCTGTTTCCGCGATCGCTTCATCAGCATCGCCGTACCGAACACTCCGCCGCCGATGAGTAGCGCCCCTAACAAGCCTCCGGCGGCCACCCACACTGGCACCATATCCCGGTGCGGGGCGGGTGTCGGAATGTTCAGCGGTGCCGACAGTTGCGTCGGCGGTTTCACCGGGCCGTCGGGCACGTCCCAGGTCAATGCCGCCACCGGGTCGACCACGCCGTGCCCGACCTGATTGTCCACTCCGCGCGCCGGGGCGCGGGCGGTACGAGTCAACCGGTTGATCACCTGGTAGGCAGACAGCTGCGGGTACTTGGCGCGAACGAGCGCCGCGACCCCCGACACGATCGCCGCCGAGAAGCTGGTGCCGGCCGGGACCAGCAGTGTGTTGTCCGGTCCGTCGATCGCGTTGATGATGCCGTCGTCGCGCGGCGAAAGCCCGATGACGTCCGTTCCGGGTGCGGCAATGCCGACCCACGGCCCGGCCACACTGGTCGACGCCTGACCCTGGTTGCCCTGGCTGAGCGGACGGCCGTCGGTGTCGACCGCGCCGACCGTCAGCACGTAGTCGCTGAACCAGGACGGGGTCACGACCGTGGTGACGGCGTTCCAGTTGCGAGGATCGTTGGGCTGCAACGGATCATGGGCCGGGTTCTGCTTGCAGTCCTTCTTGCTGGTGTCACCGGCGGCGGCCACGATGACGGCGTTCTTGTCGACGGCCGCGTAACGCACCGCGGCACCGAGCGAACGCTGGTCGATGATGTTGCGCGCGCTCATACAGGTCACATCGGAGATGTTGATGACCTGCGCTCCCATATTGGCGGCATGCACGATCGCCCGCGCCATCGTCTGGACGCTGTCGATCTTCGCCGAGGTCTGCGGATCCTCGTCGCCGGTGTAGGCGTCTTTGAGGCCGAAGGCCTGGCTGGACTGCCGGATCGCGATGATGTCGACATCCGGGGCCACCCCGCTGAACGCGTCCGGACCGGTCTTGGGCGCCGGGGGCGGCGGTGGAGGCGGAGGCGGGTCGAGGGGACGCGGACCCCGCAGATTGTCGACGTTGGTCACGTGCCCACCGCCGGAGTAGCCGGGGATGGTGACCGTGCCGTTGCCGTGGCTGGCCGCCGGCGCTTGTCCGTTAGGTCCCTGCCCGCCTTGCGGCGGTCCCGGCGGCGGGCCCGCCGGCGCTGGTGGACCTGCCGGTGCCGGCGGCGCGGGTGGCGCCCCGAAGGGACCCGGGGGCGGCGCTTGTTCCTGCGACTGCTGCTGCTGCGGCGGCGGCGGAACCATCGTTACGGTTTGAGGTAGCGGTGACAGCGTCACCGTCTGCGGCGGTGGCGCTTTCGGCGGGGGCTCGGTGGTGGGGATGGTCACCGGCTTTCGCGGTGCCGCCGGTGGGACCCCGGCTCCGTTGGCCGGCGCCGCACCGATCATCGACGCCACGATGGTGCCGTGCGCATCGCAGTCCGATAATCCGTCACCGGCCATGATGTAGTCGCCGCCGGCGATCAGGTGCGGAAACCTGGGGTGCGGTGTCACTCCGGTGTCGATGACGGCCACTTTCACGCCCGCACCACGACCGAACTGCCATGCCTCCTGCAGATTCAGCATGTCCATGTACTTGGGCTGCAGCCGGAAATCGGTGCCGGGCAGCACCCCGACCTCGGTGCAGTACGAGTTCTGCTTCATCGGTGCGCCCGGTCCCGGTGCACCGTCCGGCGGTACCGCGCCCGCGTCAATCGTCGGCGGCGCGATCGCGGATGCAGGCGGTAAACCGGCTAATGCGCCCGACGTGAGCAATAGGGCTGCAATGGTCGCAGCGGACGCGCGACCACGCCACACCTTGCCGTTAGCGATAGCGGATTGCTGCATAGACATTCATCAACCACAATGCCAGCGGGAAAATTGGCATCAGGCAGAGGTATTCAATCCATTCCACGAATTTGCGGAATAGCGGACTGTAGACGGTGTTGGGCACGACAGCCGCTGACGTGAGTCCCGCCGCCGGCAACAGCACCAGGATCGCCGCACTAATCGAGACCGCAAGCGGCGACTGCAGCACCAGGGCGTATCGCAACACGACCGCACCGACGATCAATACCGCCGTTCCGGCCAGGGTGATCGCCTGCCAGCGGTCGACATACGAGCGGCCGCGCAGCATCAGGAATCCCGCGCAGAAGCCGGCCAGCAAGAGCGGCAGCCAGCGCTGCCCGGTGCGCGGGTCGGAAAGCGCGGTGAGGGAGACGATCATCAGCACGCCGAGCCCGATCAGCAAACCCGACAGGAAGGACCGGGCGCGTTCGGCCTGGGTCAACACGTCGCGGACCGAGGCCGGCCCCTCCAGAACGGGAGGACCACCATCGGAGCGCACCACAGTGGTGGGCAGGTCGGGCCGGGCCTCGAACACCCACCGGCTGGTGGCGGACGGGAAGACGGGCAGCCGAATGCCGGCCAGCCGCCGCGAGATCGCCGGCGCGCTCTGGTACGTGAGCACGGACGCCAGCACGACACAGGTAAACAGCGTCACGGCGCTCGTCATGGCGACCATGCGCGCCAGCGCGGCCACCGCCGCGATCAGACCAACCGTGACGATCGCGGTATAGATCGCCAGCCGGCGGCCGGTGAAGCGCAGGGCGAGTATTGCGCCGACGGTGAGGACGCCGAAGCCCAGCACCGCATGCGGTGATCCGACGCCGCCGGGCGGTGCCGCTGCGGCTGCGACCGTCAGCGGCGCAAGGCTGCTCAGCAGCATGGTGTCGGCGACGCGGCGCTCCTGCTGAGTGTTGGCCCGCATCAACAACATCAGCGAAACACCCAGCGCCACCGCGCCGATCACGCCCGCGTAGACGGTCGGCAGCCACGAGTTGTGGTGCCAACGCCACCAGCCGAGCAGACCGGCCGCGGCCGTCACCCCGATGGCGACCATCGACGCACCGACCTGCACGGCGATCACCGGATCGATGGCCGCGAAGCGCTTGCTGAGATCGGCCGCGACCGCGGTGGAGATGTGCTCGATGACCTGCGAGCGGTGTTCGGTGTCCGGGATGAACCGGATCCACAACCGGTCGCCGTCGTAGACGTCTTGCTCGCTCAGCGATTGGGTGGCGCGCAACGGCGAACCGTCCACCAGGCACAGCGCCCATCGGCCCCGGCCCGACGCTTCCAGCGGGGTCTCCCCGAGCTCCCGGAGCCGGCCGTTGACCACCTTCAGCAACGGGTCGGTCATCACCGAGACGGGCGCGTTGGCGTCCAGCAGGACGCCGATCTGGACACCCGCGCCGGCCATTACGCCGACGACGACTGCCTGAGGCTGTGAGATGCCCTCTACATCAGGCTGTGGTACTTCAACTACCGCAGTCATCGCCCTGCACTCCTTGTGATGAATGTGTGAGCCCGCGGCGCCAGTCGCGCGCGAGCATGCGCCGGTGTACTCGTCGAGGTGCGGTGGCCCCCCGCAAAGTGCATTCCGACTAACTGGAATTCCATCTGCCTCGCCTTGCGATTAAGAGTTGTCGTCGACACCGTTTGAGGTTTGCTGATGCCTTGAGAGAAGTATGCCGTGTTCGCAGCTCAACCGCATGTTGAGTGCAAAGACATTGGTGAACTCTGCGTTTCGCGCGAATGTCAGACCCTGCTGTGAGTTTTCCACTCGCCGTAAGGAAGCGTGTCCAACACAGTTTTGACGCCCACCTGCACGAGCTGGGGGGTCGCCGGACAGATGGCCAGCCACGCCTCGCCCGAGCCCGCGGTGCGGGCCTGCTGGTAGAGCGCGATGCGGCCGCCGGAGCCGTCTTTGAGGGAGAGCACGGATGCGCTGGGACCCTTGGCGTCGTCCTGGTACTGCCGGGCGTACACCGCCACTTCGGCAGCGGGGTCCGACAACGCCTGGCCCAGCGCGGCCACGGTGGCGGCGCTGATCCCCATCCGGCGCAGGTCTCCGCCGGAAAAGACGTTGAAGCCCGACTCCTGCCATGACTTCGTCGCTTCCAGCATTTCCTCCAGCGGCACGTTGACCGCGTTGATCGCTGCGGGCTCGGCGTGGTGGATGGACTCCAGGGCGTCGATCACCAGGGATGCGATCGACGCGCTGTCCGCGACGGCGACGTCGTCGACGGTGATCTCGCCGCCAACCCGGACGGCCGACACCCAGTGCTGGCCGCGGCGGGCAAGGACCACCCGAAATTCG
The DNA here is from genome assembly GCF_001672975.1 of Mycobacterium sp. 1465703.0. GTDB lineage: Bacteria > Actinomycetota > Actinomycetes > Mycobacteriales > Mycobacteriaceae > Mycobacterium. Next base: position 4,458 of record NZ_LZKU01000146.1, on the reverse strand, counting down.
TTGTCCGGGATATCGCGCGAGCCCGGTGGCTGATTCTCGTCATCGAGGACGCCGTAGGCCAGCTTGCCTCGGGACAGCAGAGCGATCACCTCGAGGTCGGGCGCAGCGAGTACCTTCATCCGGGCGGCCACGTGCTCATTGACCTGGTCGTTTTCGACGATCCCTTGCTCGCGCATCACCGCCATCCCGGGATGATCGTTGAGCCAGTCGCTCGAGTCGGTGGAAACATATGGCCGGCACCGCAACTCGGGTGCGACGTGCCGAATGTCCAGAAGCGCCTGGAGCATCCAGAAACCGTCGACGTTGACAGTGATGTCGGTGCGGGTGCTCTGCTGGTCCATCAAATCCTCAATTGGTCCCTAGTACAGTCAAACTGCTCGGTAACCGCAGGACGCGGCAGCACACCACCCGTCGGTGTGCTGCCGCGCCTGAAGTTGCGGGTTAGGCCCAGCTGGACCCAACGGCGCTGTCGGTGCTGGCCATGTTGCTGCCCGCGGACTGAACCTTCTGTCCGTGGGAGTTGGCCTGTTCGTAGATGACCTGGAAGTTGCGACCCAACTGGGTGATGAACTCCTGGCACGCGACCGAACCCGCACCGCCCCAGAAGTCGCCGGCAGCAAGCACATCGCGAACGATGGCCTGGTGCTCAGCCTCCAAGGATGCGGCCTGGGCGCGGATCAAGGCACCGTGGGCGTCTACATCGCCGAACTGGTAGTTAATGCTCATAACGGTGTTCTCCTAATGTCTTGGAATGTTACGCAGCAGCGGTTTCTAGCGCTAGCTGCCGAGGATTTGCTGCGAGGCCTGCTCTTGCTGCTCGTAGTTGTTCGCGTCGCGAATCAGTCCGTCGCGCACTCCGTGGAGCATGTTGACGATGTTGCGGAAGGCCTGGTTGACCTGACCCATGGTGTCGTAAGAGGTGGCCTGGGCCTGACCGCTCCAGCCCGAGCCGGCGATGTTCATCGACGACGCCCACATCTTGCGAGCCTCGTCCTCAACGGTCTGGGCGTGCACCTCGAAGCGGCCCGCCATCGCCCGCATTTCGTGCGGGTCGGTCATAAAGCGTGTTGCCATGTCGGCTGTTCTCCTTGCTACGTAATTACTGGATGGATGTTGTGAAGACGGTGGCCGGATCGTTTACGCGTTACGCAACCGCCGAGCCGATTGAATAGAAATGACCCCCCCTTCCCGTCAGCCGGCGGCCACCGGGCATTGTCACGGTCAGACGGACGTCAAACCCGAACCGCGGCGTTTGAGTTGACGGAGTGCGTGTTGATTTTCCGGACGCTGTGTGGCGCAACATCTGCAACCACCGGACCGTCCCCTGCGGGCCGGTTGCGTTGGAATCCACGGCGCTGAACGTTTCTGTCCTGGCCCCCGAACCGCAATCGATCAGAGGGCGGCGGCTGCGTTTGCTGCCTCGGTGGCAGCGTACGAACCGGAGCTGGTGGACAGGGTGCTCACGAATGCCTCGTGAATCGCGGCTGCCTGAGCGCTCACTGCCTGGTACATCTGGGCGTGGGCGGCAAACTGAGCAGCGGTCAAGGCCGACACCTCGTCGGCAGCGGCGGGCACGACCCCCGTCGTTGGGGCTGCTGCGGCGGCGTTCTGGGCGCTCAAGGTCGACCCGATAGCCTGCAGATTCCCGGCCGCCGCGGCCAAAGCCTCCGGCTGTGTGGTCACGAACGACATATGTTCCCTCCTAGTTCAATCCCCGACTCTGCAGAGAGTAGATGACGGCGGCCCTCGAAACTGGTGTGGAAGGCCCGAGTTTGCAATTGTTCACGTAGCGGTACGGCGAATTCACTTTTTGTAACGGCACGGTAACAGTGCCTTGCCTCGACCGGTGCCGATGGCAGACGGTCTCAGCAGATGATAACCGACCTGGGCGCGAAAGTTGCCGGTAAAAATCACGCTGGATGTGGTCGGCCCGCCGGTGGCCACAGAGAGCCGATGGCCGGTTAACTCGCCGCAGTGTGCAGCGCTGACCCGTCCCGGCGAGGTGTCGCTGGAACCTCCTTTCGGGCATTTCAGTCGCTTGATCGCACCGGTGGCCACGGCACGCGCACGCCGGCAGCGATCGTGACAACTCGAAGCGCATCATGTTGCGAACACTGGTTACTGCGCAGCCAAAGTCGACGCCGACACCATGCCGCTGCTCAGCCGGCGAAGGGTGGGCGGGCCATGACGGTGGGCCGGAATCCGTACTTGGGGCCGGCCACACCGTGCCCGGCCGCACCGGTACCGGCCAGCGGCATGCCCCCGAGCAGGTTGCCCGGTCCACCGGCCGCCTCCGGGGCGGCACTGATGCTGCTGACCGGAATCGCACGGCCCAACGTCGCAGGCACCGACGACGACGCACCCGACCAGGACACCGGCACCGACAACTTGCCACCCACCGAGGCTGCACTCCCCAAGGCCGCCACCGGGTGCGCGGCTGCCGCACCGCCACCCAACATGCCGCCCAGACCACCAAGCCCGGGCAACGCCTTGGCCGCGGCCGGAGCCGCCCCACCAATCGCCCCGACCGACTTGGCGATCTGGGTGAAGGTGTTGGCCATACCCGTACTGAAGTACGGCAGACCCTCAGTGTTGTAGAACAAACCCGCGAACGGGCTGTACCCGTTGACGATCGATCCCAGGCTGGTGGGCAACGTCGTCTGCCCCGTCAACAAGAACCACAGTTCTTGCGCCGGATCGGTAGTGGTGCTTGCCGCCGTCGTCGTGGCGTTGGCGGTCGCGCTGGTTGTGCCGGTAGCCGCCTTCTGCACCGTGTTGGCAGCGTTGCCCGCCGCCGTCTGACCGGCCACCTTGCTGACCGTGGTGGCCTGGCTCTCCCCGGCGTCATTGGTGATCTTCGGCGCCGGCTGGATCTGCTGCAGGCTTTGGGTCGCCGTCGTCGACTGACCTTCGTAGCTGTACATCGCACCGACATCCTGAGCCCAGTACTCGCCATACTGGGCCTCCAGCTGGGCTATCAGCGGCGTGTTCTGCCCGATCACGTTCGTTGCCTGCAACTGCTTGGTCTGAGCGCGGTTGGCCGCGATCAGCGGGGGCGGCACCGTTGCAGCCAGCGCGGTCTCATAGGCCGCGGCTGCCGCCCGCGCCTGGGTGGCCGTCTCCTCGGCCTGAGCCGCCGTCGACGTCAGCCATGCCACATATGGGGCGGCCGCTTGCGCCATCGTCGCCGACGCCGTCCCCAGCCACTCCTCGCTGCTCAGCGAGGTGAGGACGTTGTCATAACTCAGCGCGGCCGAGTTGAGCTCGGCCGCCAGCGCGCTCCACGCCGATGCCGCGGCTACAAATGACCCCGACCCTGGACCCGCATAGATCCGCGCCGAATGAAACTCTGGCGGAAACGCCTCAAAACCGACCACGAATAGCCCCTTAACCTGTGATGTTCGAACCGATGCGGCGAGTACTGAATGACGTTAATGCGATGGTGGCCGGCCCCTCATTGGTCGCCGGCGAAATGGCTTTTTGGTGCATTCCTCGGCGGCTGGCCACCGCTGGGTGCCCGACGCCGTGCCGCGACCCGGAGATCAGCTCTGCCGATATGTCTGAAATGCGGAAATATCCGGGGCCGAGGATCGCTTCGCGGCCCTTGTGACGCCCCGAGGTAGCGATAGTGGGAGGCATACGCAGCGCGACTGCGGATAAAATCCGCCCGCGGATAATGATGAAGGCGTTCATGACCGATTCCGCCGATCATCCGGCCGAGGGTGGTCGGGTGAGCACGCTGTAGCGGAAGCCGTATTTGTTGACGTAGCCCGCGGCGGCCCCGCGCCGGCCGACCGATCCGATCGGCATGCCGCGCAGCAGACCATTGGCCGCGGGATTGGCTCCCCCGCTGCCCGCGGCCTGCAGCGGCGTGGCCTCCAGATCCGACACCGGGCTGACCGCCGAGGTCAACGTCGCCCAGTTCTGCGGCACCGAAAGCATCCCGATCCGGCCCGCCTGGCCCGCCCCGGCGGACACCGCACCCACATGCCCGACACCGCCCAGGTTGCCCAATCCCAGAGTCGCGAACTGCGGGGTGGGATACCAGGCACCACTGGCACCGGCCGTACTACCACCAGGACCGGAAACCAACTGCTGAGCAAGCTGCGACCAAAAAGCCGTTATACCGTTCGAGAAATAGCCGAGACCGGTGGTTTGCTTCAGCAACGTGGTGTAGAAACCCGGACTCAGTCCGAGGTAGTTGTTGGTCGGGGTCGGCAGCCCGGACTGCTCGAAGTTCTGAATGGCACTGGTGAGCCAGGTAAACGGTCCGTTCTGCGCCGATGCGTTCGTCGCCACATTCGACGACGACACCACATCTGACGAACCCACCGACAACTGCGAGGTGGTATTCGTGGCCACATTTTGCGCCGTCTCACCCGCCGGCTCGGAGACGGCCTTGGCGACCGCAGCCGCCTGATCGGAATCGGCTTCCGGCGTGGTGGTGTTCGGCGGCGT
>NZ_LZKU01000145.1 GCF_001672975.1 Mycobacterium sp. 1465703.0 | reverse complement strand
GGGAAGTCGACTTGATTGCCGGCGCCGCTGGAATCCTGCGAACCGGTGTCGCCGGCGGCGACGAACACGGGCACGCCATGCAACTTCAACGTTCCGGCCGGCGCGACCGCTTCGTGGTATGGCGTCTGGAACGGCTCGACGTTCCTGTACGGCAAGCCGCTGACCCCGGGCGTCACGCTGACCGGTGCGGCCCAAGGCGTCGTTCAGGTCACCCCGCAGTACAGCGAGACCATGCCATGACCGACGCGGCGCCCAAACCCGAAGCGCCGGCCGCGCCGGCGCGGCCCGAAGTGCGCCAGTGCACCGACCCGACCGACGCCGATTTTGGGTCGGTCGCTGTTCGAAGCGACTCGCCGTTCGGCGCGTGGTTCGTCGGCCGGCCCAGCGGCGCCGGCGCCGGCGGGCACTGGGAAACCACCGACGAGCTCGTCGAAAACTGGCCCGTGCTCAAAGCGCCGGCGGCCAAGACGACCAAGACCAAACCGACCAGCTAGACCCCGCAACAAGTTTCGACCGCCGAGCAGCGACGCCGGCGGTTTTTTCATGCCCACCACACGAAAGGCCCATCAGTGACCGCAGCGTTCCGCACCGACATTCGCCGGCCCCGTTCATCGAATCCCGCGTCGCACGCTGTGCGCAGCGTCGGGGCGGCCTATCACTTCCCGCTGGATAAGGCGACCGGCCGCGGATTCGTCGCCGGCATCATCGAGCTCGGCGGCGGCTTCAACGCCAGACAGGTCGGCAAGTACTTCACCGCGAACGATCTGCCGACACCGACGTTCGTATCGGTGCCCGTCGACGGCGGCCGCAACAAGCAAGACGGGCCCGACGGTGCCGACGGCGAAGTGCAGCTCGACATGATCGTTTTCGGCGCCATCGCGCCGGCGGCGACACAGCGGGTCTATTCCGCGCCGAACACCGACGACGGGTTCATCAAGGCCACCGAGCAGGCGATCGACGAGTGCGACGGCGTGACGATTTCGTGGGGCGGCGCCGAAAGTTCCTGGGACGCCTCTGTGATGGACAAGTTCGCGGCCGTCATCAAGGCCGGCCGCGCGAAAGGCGTGCCCGTGTTCGTCGCCGCCGGCGACACCGGTTCGCAGGATTCCAGCGGCGCCGGCAATCAAGTCGACTTCCC
>NZ_LZKU01000144.1 GCF_001672975.1 Mycobacterium sp. 1465703.0 | reverse complement strand
GCGCGGGCACGCATCAACCGCCACCGCGCCCAGCTCTTCCATACCTCGAGGTCTTCGTTGCGCCACAACTCGGCGAATGTGCGCAGGTAATCAGGTTGGCGCACAATCACTTCCGCGAGGTTTTCGACGCCGGCGCCAAGTGCGGTGGCCCAGCCGTTCCAGTCGAAGCCCAGCGACTCGTCGCGAAGTTCGGTGAACGTGCGCAGGTTGTAGGTGAGGTCGGCGTCGCGGCGCTTGACCACATCCCAATGCGCCTCGGCCAGCTTGGTCTCCAGCGCGACGATGCGGTCAGCGGTCTGGGTGTGCTCGGCCGGGTCTCCCCCGAACACCAGGCCGAACATCCGGGCGATGTGGGCCGGGTACGCCTCCAGCACCTGGGCGTGCCGCTCTTCGCGGTAATAGGACTCGTCGGGTAACCCGAGGCCGGACTGGGTGAAGTGCACCAGGTAGCGGGCCGAGTTCTTGGCGTCGGTGTCCACGTACACCCCGACACCGCCGCCCGCGCCGGTGCGCTGCAGGGCTCCCAGCGCCCGGGCCAGCGCGTCGGGATCTGCGGCGTCGTCGATGACCGCCATCTCGTCCAGCAGTGGCTGTACACCACGGCGCTGCACGGTGTCCTCATCGAGGAAGCTGGCGTACAGGTCGCCGATGCGCTGCGCGTCGTCGTCCGCGGCGTCCGCCCCCCGCTCGCTGGCCTCGACGATCAGATCGCGCACCTGTTCTTCGGCGCGGTCATACAACTGGCGGAAGGCGCCGTCAGTCGCGCGGTCCGCCGGTATCTCGTACTCGGTCAGCCAACGGCCGTTGACGTGACCGAACAGGTCGTCTTGCGGGCGGATGCTGTCATCGACATAGCTCAGGTCGATGCCCGAGCGGATGGCCGTATTCGTCACCCCGCCATCCTTCCATCTTTCCCGGATGCAACGATCGGGCCATGTCCGACGGCGCGCGAACCGAGCCACCAGCTGACGAAGATTCCGTCGACCGAGCAGACGAGTCGAACGACGCTGACGGCGACGAATCCAACGGCGGCGAGGTCTTCTCCCATTACGGCATAGCGTCCGCGGTTCTCGGTGTGCTGTCGGTGGCCGCGGTGGTGCTCGCGTTCGTCATCTGGTCCCAGCACCGCGACCAGGTCGCCGAACGCGGCTACCTGAGCCGCGCCATGCAGGCCGCCGCGGAGTGGGCCAATGTGTTGATCAACATGAACAGCGGCAACGTCGACGCCAGCTTGCAGCGGTTGCACGACGGGACGGTCGGAGAACTCAACACCGACTTCGATGCCGCCGTGCAGCCATACCGTGCGGTGGTGCAAAAGCTGCAATCCAAGAGCGCCGGCCGGATCGAAGCGGTGGCGATCGAAACCGTGCACCACGACCTGGATTCCCAGCCCGGCGTCTCGCGGCCGGTGGTCACCACCAAGTTGCCGCCGTTCGCGAGCCGCACCGATTCGGTGATGCTGATCGCCACGTCGGTCAGCGAAAACGTCGGCGCCAAGCCGCAAACCGTGCACTGGAACCTGCGGTTGGACGTGTCCGATGTGGACGGCAAGCTGATGATCTCCGGATTGGCTTCGATCAGGTGAGGATCCGATGAGAAACATCTGGCGGCTCTTCGCATTCGACATCCTGGCCCCGCTGGCCGCCATCGCGGCGC
>NZ_LZKU01000143.1 GCF_001672975.1 Mycobacterium sp. 1465703.0 | reverse complement strand
GCCGGCGCGGCCTCCGTGACACCTGGGGCGCGGCGCTGGCGGGCGGTGTGGTTTTCGGCCTCGGCCAATACGCCACCTCCAACTTCTTGTCGGTACCGCTGGCCGATGTGATCGCCTCGTTATTGTCGGCCGGCGCCCTGATTCTCTTTGTGCGCATCCGACCTCCACGTCGTGAAGCCACGCGCGTGGTAGGCAGCATCGACGGTGGCGTGATGGCGGCGGCCCCCGGGGCCGCCCAGCGCCCGCCACAGCCCGACACGCGCGACCGGTTGCTCCGCGCCTACGCCCCCTACGCGATCATCATCGCCGTCTTCGTAATTTGCCAAATCACTGCCGTCAAGACTTTGCTGGAGAAGGCAACGTTCACCGCGCACTGGCCGGGACTGCACCTGTACAACGCCAAGGGCGCGCCGTCGACGCTGCCGAACTTCACCTTCAATCTGCTGACTACGCCCGGAACCCAAATGCTGGTGGCGGGAATTCTCACGATGGTGGTGCTGCGAATGTCGTTGCCGGCGGCGCTCAGGGCTTACGGCGCCACGCTGCATCAGCTGCGATGGGCCATCGTCACCGTAATGGCTGTGCTAGCACTGGCATTCGTGATGAACGCCTCCGGACAGACCATCACCTTGGGTACTTGGATGGCGGGAGCCGGTGGAGCGTTCGCACTGCTCTCGCCGATACTGGGCTGGCTGGGCACGGCGGTGACCGGATCCGATACCTCGTCGAATTCGTTGTTCGGTGCGCTGCAGGTGACGGCGGCCGCAAAGGCGGGACTGTCCCCGTTGTTGATGTCCGCGGGTAACAGTTCCGGCGGAGTGCTCGGCAAAATGATTTCGCCACAGAACCTTGCCATCGGCGCCGCGGCGGTCGGCGTGCATGGCAAAGAAGGGGACATCTTCCGCCGCGTCGTCATCTGGAGCGTGGTGTTCCTGGCGTTCATTTGCGTTCTCTCCGGGCTGCAAGCTTCAGCGCTGTCGTGGATGGTGCCTTGATCACCTACATCCGCAAAGCCGCCAAGCAGATGAACCGCCACGACCGTTGACGCGGACGCTACCCGGCGCGGGCTGGGTGGTCGGGCGGCCAATGATTCCATTAGCGCTGGAAACGCGGGCGGGATCGAGGACGGCGGTTTGCCTGTCAGTATCCGCCCTTACAGCTGTCTAGGATGAACCGACGCGCCACGACGCGCGTCAAAACCACACTTTGCGGCCGGCGACGGGACGCCCCACCGCGCCCAAGATCCACAAGATGATGCCAATGACGACCAAGATGCCGCCAATCGTGTACAGGATGCTGATCCCGGTGAAATAGCCGACAACGAGAAGGATGATGCCGAGGATGATCACGGTCGCTCCGATCTACAGGTTGCCGCGGCCGGCGCCGCTTGATTGTGCATACCCTTTGCGCGACTTTTCAACCATTAAGGTCCCCTTTCAAGCGCTTTATCTGCCGCGCGCTTCGGGTCAACTACGTACTTTCTAATCGGTGCCAGGTTTCAGCGCCCGTTGCTCTGTTGTCCGTAAGAAGAGGCACGGAAGCAAATGTCCGCGTTGGGGTTTGATCACGGATCTGCAGACGTTGGCGGCCCGGGTGAAAGTCTGCGCGATTATCGATGCGCGGGTGAGCGGTAATACCGTAAAGACTAGGTGGGAATTTCAACCGTGTGTAACTCGGCCGTAAAACCCCGTTCCGTATCGCCTGGTTCGGGGCCAGAGCCCGGAGGTACGACCTTGCCGGTCACCGTCACTTCGACATGACCGGTCGTTTGGTTGTACTCGATCTTGCCGTGCTCGAAGTTCGACATGAGTAGATCGCCGACGGGGTTCACGTCGCTGGTGGGGAAACCTAGCGGACCTGCCGAACCGTTGGTGCCGGTGAGAGCAGGCGTGCCATCCGATCGTCAGTCGCCCACCGCGACGCGATCGACGTAAGCCAGAAAGTGCTCCAGCACCGCCTCGGGCGCCTCGATCTGCGGCCAGTGCCCGATGTTGTCGTCGAGTAGCACCACGTCCGGATCCGGTAGCACTTCGAGGTAGCGCTGCGCCATGTGCCTGCCTGAGTTCGGGTCGGCGGGCCCGTCGATCAATCTCATTGGGGTGCCGGTCTGTCGCATGGCACGCACCCATCGATTGCGGTGTGTGTACCGGTCGTTGATGAATCTGCCGACCTTGTGCATCACCCGTTTGCCGTCGTTGTACTCCAGGATCTGGTGGAACAATTCGAGCATCCGCCGCGACGGTTGGGTGTCGGGTCCGAACAACTCGTTGAGCGTCGGCTCGATCAGATGGCGGGATAGCGGGCCGCCCTGGAAAGGACTCATGATGTCTCCCAACGGCGTTCGTGACATCACCTTCTGCAGCAGCCGCGGCGTGTAGGACTCGTTGAACATGCCGCCGTTAAGCCAGGTGATCGACTCGATCCGCAGTGCGCCGTACGCCTGCTCAGAGAACTCTTGGCGCGCCAACATCTCTTGACCTACCGAATCGCCAAGGTCGTGGGCGATGATGTGGGCGGACTCGAAGCCGAGGTCAACCAGCAGCGCTTCGTACATGTCCGCGTGGTCATGCACGGTGTAGTCGTACTTGCTGGGCTTGTCAGAGAACCCCATACCGAGCATGTCGGGTGCGACAACGGTGAAGCGATCCGTCAGTCTGTCCCACATCGGTGCCCAATCCCACGAGTTGAAGGGGTAGCCGTGTATGAGCAGCAATGTGGGACCGCTCCCCTCGACCCGATAAAAAACGTCGAAACCCAGATAATCGAAATACTGACCGCCGGACTTCCAGCGTTCCAGCTCGGCGTCCAGGGCGGTCATCTTTGTGGCTCCTTAGTGCCGGGACGCCGGCTCACGATTCGCTCTCGGCCGCAACTTCGCGTGCTGGCTCGATAAGCGCGCCGTTACCTACGAGTGCGCGCATCTGTTCGTCGGTGTAGCCGAGTTCCTTGAGGATCTCGGCATTGTGCTCACCCTGGTGGGCCGGTACCTGTGGCGGGAGCGCTCCGTCGTGGCCGCTGAAATGCCATGGCGGTGCAGGAATTGTGATGGTTCCACCGTTGCGGTCGTCGACCTCGCGGGTGGTCACCCAGTCCTGCTTGGCCCACTGCGTTTCGTTGAATTCGGTGATGTCGCGAAGCCGTCCGGTCGCGACCTTGGCCTCGTCCAGCTGGGCGTCCAACGTGTCCATACTCTCGAACGTCCAAATCCAGTTCTGCACAATGGTGTGCAACGCAGCACGGTTGGTTCTGCGCAGTTCGGGAGTGAGAAATCGAGCGTCATCCGCCAGATCCGGACGGCGCATGGCGGCCAGGTAGAGCGGGAAGGTAACGCTGCTTACCAGGCTGAATGGCGCGACGAAATCGAAACCCTCAGGGCTGGTGAAAAACTCGCCGTCGGCGGCACCCAGGATCGGTTGTTCGGCGCCCAGGTCAACATCGGACAGGTCGTAGTGCACGCGCTCGTTCATCGACGTCAGCACTGCGGCCATTGCGACGTCGATGTAGCGGCCTTGCCCAGTCAGCCGGCGGTGTTGCAGCGCCGCCAGCGCGGCGATAGCGCCGTGTAGCCCCGCATAAATATCGCCGTGTGTCAGCGCATCCGTGCGTCGATCGGCGCCGTCTACACCGAACTGGTTCAGAGTGTTTCGGGTGAACCCCACCTCGGCTTGAACCGCCGGGCCGTAGGCCATCCGGCCTCGCCACGAACCTCGCTGGCCGTAGCCGGTGATCGACACATAAATCACCGACGGATTACGCGCCGCGACAGCCTGGTACCCCAAGCCGAAGGACTCGAGCACGCCGGGACGGAAATTCTCGACAACGATATCGGCTGTGTCGCAGAGCTTCAGTGCGATATCGCGGGCCCCCGCGACATTGAGGTCGATGCTGATGTTGCGTTTGCCGGCGTTCTGCTGGGCGTAGTAGCCGCTGATGTCACCGCTGCGAGGGAACGCCTGTCGGGTGAGGTCACCGCGCGGCGGTTCTACCTTGATGACTTCAGCGCCCAAGTCCAACAGGTGCTTGGCGCAGTGCGGCCCGGCCAGCACCCGGCTGAAATCAATGACTCGCACACCCTCTAACGGCGGTCGCATACTCATCGCCCCTCAAAACGTGCTGCTCCGGGACCGTTGACCTGTAGGGACGCAAGCCCAACCTTCAGATCGTCGGATTTCCAGAAGCCCTTCTGCAGCTCGCGCATCGCCCCATCGGTCTCGGCCATCCCGTGTGATAAAGCGTGGGACACAATGGCTTTGGTAGAAGCGTGCGCCACAGTGGCCCCTCTGGCCAGCTCGTGGGCCAACGTCATGCTCGCCTCGGGTAGCTGCTCATCGGCGACGACCCGGTTGATGATGTTCCATTTCTCCAGCGTGCTGGCATCGTAGCGGCGCGCGAGGAGCGCCATTTCTTTCGCGCGCGCGGCACCGGCGCGCTCGGTGATCCGCTGGATGGCTCCCATCAGCGGATTGAGCCCAAGTGTGGCTTCGACAGCGCCCATCTTGGCCGACTGCGCGGCCACGATCAGATCGGCGGCCATCGCCAGTTCGAGCCCGCCGCCGACACAAACGCCATGCACGGCGGCAACGATCGGAATCGGCAACCGATCGAACACTTGCATCAGTTCGGTGAAGTCCAGGTCGGGAGCTACACCGTGCTCGGCGCCATCCGTCAACAGTTCCATCTCGGCGCCTGCGCAGAAGTTACGCAGCCCACTGCGCAGCAGCACGGCGCGCGCCTTGTGTTCCGCGGCCCAGCGCATCGCACCTATCAGGGCGTCGAATAAGACGACCCCCAGGAAGTTGTGCGGCCGGTGCTGCATCGTCAGCACCGCCACCTGCCCGTCCATCTCGCGCACAACCGGCGCTGATTCCTGCTCGGTCACAATCGCCTTCTTCCGTATACTATGCTAAGCATCATATTGATGATCGCCAGGATAGAAGCATATTCGACAACTTGTCAAGAACTATGTATGATGGACGACATGCCAAAAAAGAGTGACAGCAAGGAGCGCATGATCGCCTCAGCGCGTCGGCTCTTCCGCCAACACGGTTACTTCGGCACCGCGCTGTCGGATGTGGTCACCGAGAGTGCCGCCCCCCGCGGGTCGATCTACTTCCACTTCCCCGGTGGCAAGGAAGAGCTCGCCGCCGAGGTCACCCTCCTGCACGCCGCCGACGTCATGACGAGGATCAATCGCGCCGCTGCCACTACCCACACGGCGGCGCAGTTGATCACGGCCTTCGTCGGCGGCGAACGTGACGACCTCGTCGCGAGCAACTACCGCGAGGGGTGTGCCGTGGCGCCCATCGTCATCGAATCGACACCTGGGTCGGAACAGCTCAGCGACGCAACCCGGCGCGCTTTCCAGGATTTGATCACAACGCTGGCCGCACGCCTCAACGAAAAGGGCCTGCCCCACGACGAGGCCGCGCAGCTGGCCACCCATGTGTGGAGCAGCGTGCAAGGGGCGCTCATTCTCAGCCGTGCGCTGCGCAGCCCCGGGCCCTTCGACACGGCCATCGCCATACTTACGTCGGCCGCCGACTCCGCGACTGACGCCTCCATCTCGTGACACCCGAGAGGACACCGTCTGATGACTTCAACAACGGCAAATGACTTGCGCACCAAGTTGATCGGCGCGTGGACCCTGCAATCCTACGAAGCTCACAACACCGACGGATCCGAGCCGATCTATCCCCTGGGCGTCGATGCCCAGGGGATCATCATGTACACCCCAGACGGGTACATGTCTGCTCAACTGATGCGCTCGGACCGAAAAAATCTCGATGGCGATGACATGCAACCGCGGCCGGACGGCGACTTGGCTGCCGCCGCCAACGGCTATCTGAGTTACGCCGGTCCCTACAGCATCGTCGGAGACGGCCTCATCGCCCACCATATCGATGTCAGCCTGCTGCCGAATTGGATCGGTGGAACTCAGTACCGCGCTGCCCTTCTGCACGACTCTGTGCTAGAACTCAGTCCGCCAGAGCCGATTCTCGTCGGAGGTCGACGCTTACACGCACGACTCGTTTGGCGGCGTGCTGCATAGCCGACATACACTATGGTTTTCGTGAATGTTGGTGCAGCGCGACATATTTCGTGACTGCATGATCGCATCGCGCGTCAAACTCACGATTTTCATTTGATGAACGGCTGAATTCGGGCTACACCCCGGATGGCACGACCTTGCCGTTTACCGTCACTTCGACCTGACCGGTCTTCGGGTTGAATTCGATCTTGCCGTTCTCGAAGTTCGATACCAGCAGATCGCCGACGGGGTTGACATCGCTGGTGGGGAAGCCCAGCGGACCCGCCGAACCGTTGGTGCCGGTGACCGCGGGCGTTCCGTCCGGGTCGCGTGGGAGATTCCAGGCCTCCCGGATCTTGCCCGTGGTGATGTATGCGGGCGTGCCGGCCTCGTTGTTCTTAGCGGTGATGACGCCGCCTTGGAACTGTTGGAACACCAGGCCACTGTCCCGTGTCCCGGCGTTGCGGTCACCCGTCAGCGGCTTGCCGAGAGCCCGCCTCTGACTCTCGGTTGCCGACGAGTACTTTGCAGCGATCGGGCCGGTCAGCGTCACCTCGACGTCCCTATCCCCCTTGAGCTTCACCTCGGTGGGTCGCGCCGGGGCCTGAGACGTGGAGGTGGCGTTCACCCCCACCTGAGGTGGTGGCGACGCGTCGACGCTTTTGCCATTGCTGCAGCCCCCCGTGATCAGCGCGACGGCGGTCAGGCCGACGACTGCGGTGTGGCGGTATCCGCTGGTTCTCATGGGCTTCCTTTCGCGTCTTCGTGTGGGTCAGGCTGCGGCTGACCTCCCACACCGGGCCGCGGCTATGCGAATCAGTCGAGTGGCGCACGCGGTCGCGGTGGTCGTGGTTCTGGACGAACTTACGCCGCGGCCACAGACGCCGATCCGGAGCACCCGGAAAGCACCACTAGGTGAACACGTGAGCGCGCCGTCGCTCTCCGCTCCCGTCGGTACCTTCGAAAAGAACGGCTCTGGAAAGCAATTGCTCAGCTACCGAAGCCAATTAGAGAAGGGTCGATGCGCTATTCAGCAACATCAGGTTTGAAATTCCGAGCTTTGGATACCCCTCCGATTTAGCTGCCGCTCCTGGATAGCCGGCACTTCACGAAGGGAGCCTGACGTGGCGTTCTCATACATTGCATCCAAAACAACGGCAGCAGCAGCCGTTTTGGCGGCCGCCGGACTTTTCGCGGCGGCACCGGCATTTGCCGATCCACAGGTGCTGCAATTCGGCCAGTCGGCAGAGCTTTCCAGTAATGGCGGCACTATCGACTACATCGTGAGCAACCTGCAGCCCAGCGGCCACAACGACGGCATCTGGTACTCCGACGTCACGGCCAAGGGAGTCAGCGGCAACGCAACTCCGAACATTGCGGACTTCAACGCTCGGGCCGTCAACAGCTCCACGTTCGCGGTGATGAAGGGCAACCAGACCGACGGCCTTCCCGAGGGGCCACTTCCCTTGGGCACTCCCGTTACCGGGCGCATTTACTTCGACGTTCGCAGCGGTACGAACCCCGATAGTGTCGTCTACCGGGACGCCGGAGGCACCGACAAGGTTGTCTGGAAAGGCCAGTAATTTCGCCTTCCCCGTCGCCGACGCGGTGCTGGCCGCCGGTTGCCCGCGCGCTCTCGACACGCGACCAGTGCGCAGTCGCGCCAAGTGCAATGGTGGGAACCCAATCCGCGGGGCAGCCGATGGGCCAGCGGCGTTACCCGACCCGCCGCGAATGTCCCGTCTGGATGTCGGGGACCACTCGCAAATGCCTGTGGGTTGATACAGGGGTAATGTCCTGGCCCGGCGAGCCGCTAGCCCGGCGGGCGACCTTGGTCAGCTCGTTTGCCAGGTGCCGGTAGTCCAGACCCAGACCGACAATCTCTCGAGCCGTTCGCCGCACGGCGCCCTCGGCCAAGGCCGCGATGTTGGTCATATGCGCTGCCGTGGTGTTGATCGCTTCGAAGGCGTTGGTAATTAAGCGATCTAACATCGTGTCTGACATAAGTTCCCCTCACCGTTCGCTTGGCTGCGCTTGGTCGACTCCCAGCAGACCAAGCCAACCCGCCGCAACGCAGGTTAGGTTATCGCGGTACTCGAACCGGTGCAACTATATGGTGAACAACTGTATGCGGTTCTTTTCATCAGAAAGAGTTCCTTGAACTGGGCACCTAGCCTCTCACACAGGTTTCGGTAAACGGCACACCGTCTTCTCGGAGCGACAGACAAGGCTCCGGGGTTGCCCGGTTAAGACAGGAACACGCTGCCCGCGAAAACGGCGCGGCGTCTTGGCGGCCGTGCACTGCCATTCGTCACCCGACAAAGCGGCCATCTCCCTGAGACTCCCGGCCATAGACAGCGAGCCAGGGCACCTGAGCTACCCCATGTTGCACGGAAAACACGAATCATCGATGTCACGTCGTCGGTTCACACAACGGGGTCAATTCGGCGTGTATCGTGCGACCGAATTTGGACCGCATGAGCCGGTGAGCCGATGGCACCAATACGCCATGCAGGAAGGGATACTTCTGCCGCAGCAGATGTCCGGCCTTTACATATTCGGGGCCCTCGAGCAGTCGCACCCGGCCAGATTGCGTTGGTCCTGTCGGTTTTCCTGATGCCGTGGCTGGGCCGAATTCGACCGCAGGGTTACGCCGCATCCGGCGCACTTTGATCGCCCGCTCGAAACTTCGAAAGTAGGCCCGATCTCCGTCCACCACGATGCTGACTGGGCTAGAACCTGGCGTCCCGTCCTTGCGAAAGGTGGTGAGGCTGATGGTCTTTTGCCGCACGAACGGCGCCAATGCCGAATTCGTTGCCGTGCCAACGGCGCCCACAACATAACCAAGTTGACGTAGCCGCAGCACGAACGCCAGCCCCAGCGCGACTGACACCGCTCCGAGAACCCACGCTTGCGCGGCCGAACCACCCTCGTCGAGGTCCACAATGTGGTTCACCGTGTGCACGGTGTTGGCCACAATGAATCCGGCGATCGCGGTGGCCAACGCATCAGCCCAGACCAGTGCAAGCAGCAGGGTGACGCCCAGACCTAGCTGGAACGCACCGACGTCATGCAGGAAGTGCCGATGTGCCCCGAATCCGACGGCATCGGCAAATGAAGGCGGATCGATCAAGCACCACAGCCCGATCCCAGCGGTGGCCACTCCCACACCTGATGTCACCGCGACCAGGTACAGCCGCGCCAGCGCATTCCAGCGATTCATCATGCCGCCCTTCCTAAGAGCTCTTGTTGTTCCTTAGTCGCTAGACGGGATCGGGCGTCGATGTGTGACGCCAGCGCGCGCCAAGCTCGACCCGGGTGAATGCGGCAAGCGCTGGTTTCGGCGGAACGGCACTTGGGCATACGCAGGCATGAGCTCGCGACGATCCTTATGCTTTCTCGCTACCCCCGTAGTAACAGCCTGGGTGGCGCTGATTTGCGCACCCGTCCCGGCGGCTCCCGCCGAGCCGTGTCCCAATGTTGAAGTTGTGTTTGCCCGCGGTACCGGCGAACCACCTGGGGTCGGCGCGATCGGGCAGGCGTTCGTCGATGCGCTTGGGTCACGGGTGGGCGGCAAGTCGGTCGGGGTCTATCCGGTCAATTACGAGGCGAGTAGCGACTTCAACGGTGGCATCGCTTTCGCCAGAACCGTCGTGGACGGGATCAGGGACGCCGGCACTCATATCGAGTCCACCGCGTCGAATTGTCCGAACACCAGGGTGGTGCTTGGCGGCTATTCTCAAGGCGCCGCCGTGGCCGGCTTCGACACGTCGGCAACGGTGCCCAAGGAAATACCACAGGAGTTTGTCTCCTACGTGCCTCAACCGCTGCCGCCGTCGGTGGCTGATCATGTGGCCGCAGTAGTCCTGTTTGGAACTCCGTCCAATGAGTTCCTGCGCGGTGCGGGCGCGCCACCCATCACGATCGGCCCGCTGTACGCACCCAAGACCATCCAGCTGTGCGCCCCGGATGACACCGTCTGCAATGGCGCGCCTCCTGGGCCGCCGGGCATCGCGCACACCCTGTACGCGGCCAACGGCATGGTCGGCCAAGGCGCGGATTTTGCCGCGAGTCACCTGTAGCCAGTTAGCTAAACCTATTGGCATTTAGCGTCTTTCATATTGACGCCGAATCCAGCGCCGGTCATCGTATGCTTTGCGCATGCGTTCGCGTCGTTATGCCGTCGGAGTCATCATCAGCGTTGCCGCCGCGGGCGTCGCCGCGACGGCATGCACCAGGAGCACCAGCGGACACGCGGCACATAGCACTAACGGCGCGGGCACCACCTCACACATCGCGACGTCGGCACCACCGGCGCCAACGTCCGCGACGCCCACCGGCAAGCCGGTCGGCCAGGCGGTGATGAAGGTCAGTGGCGGCAGCGCCCCCGTGACGATTCGTTACCGGATCAACGGTGGTGCAGAGCAGACCGAGACGAATGTGTCTCTGCCGTGGGAGAAGCAGTACCCCGTCTACAACGAACTGGAGTCCCAGGTAACCGCCGACGGCGGGGACGCCGCCCTCACTTGCACCATCATCATGGATGGCGACAAGGTCGTGTCCTTCAAAAGCGAACCGCGGCCCGCATGTAACTTCGCCTACTGGGGCTAATCGCCACCAACAGCCCGCCCGGGTTGGTGAGCGACGCGGCGCGAAATCATCGCGGCACCCGCACGGCAAGGTAGTACTCGGGGCGCCGTGTCTGGTCGACGGTATAGCCGACGGCCTCCGCGGTTCCCTTGGAGTCGTACGCCAACCAGCGCTCCGTGCGCTGCCGCTCGAATTCCGTCCAGGACGCTACGGTGAATCTCTCGATGAACGTGTCCGGTTGCCCCACACTCTGATACAGCTGCCAACTGTGGCCACCCGTGCGCAGCCTCGACCGCCTGACCGCGCTCATCGCCGTCACGAAATCCTTGAGATTCTCAGCCGGGACCAGATAGCGGACGGTTACCAGAACCGGCCCGTCGGTCGGAGACGGTTCGAACACCAGTTTCGGTACCGGCAAGGTCGAGGACACGTCGACGACATTCACCTTCCCGGTCGCCGGCCGCAACGGAAGCGGACCGACACTCAGGGCAACCGCCCCCATCAAGACCGCCGAGCAGATCATCGCGATGTCAAGCCCATTGCGGGTGGCGACAAGTCCCCAGGCATACGAGCCGATGGCTTGAGATCCGGTGAAGACGAGCAGATAAATCGACAACGCACGGGCCCGTACCCATCGCGGCAATGACAGCTGCGCAGCGGCGTTCAGCGTGGTCAACGTGATCAGCCACGCCATCCCCGACAGCACCAGAAACGGCGTCGCCGCGACGAATGGCAGCCACACCGCGGCCAGCGGAGCAAAACCATACGCGGCGGCACACGCCGCCAACAAGACGTTGTCCGACAACCTCCGATGCAGCGGCGCAGCCACCGCTACCGCCAGAACCGCGCCAAACCCGATGGCTCCCAAGGCGATCCCATAACCGCTGGGGCCCGTCTCCCATCTTTGCGCGGCTGCCACCGGCAGCAGCGCCACCAGGGCTGACGCCGGGAACAGGAAGAAGGCCGCGCGTAACAGGATCCGGCGGAAGATGGGCCCGTTGCGCACGTATCGCAGTCCGCTGACGATGGCTTGGCTGAGATGTTCACGCTCGAGCGGCGCAGGCCGCCTGGGCCGCTGCCACGTCATCAGGGCGACGATGATGCCCGCGAACGATACAGCGTTTATCGCGAACACCGCCGCGGGCCCACACAGCGCGACGACGACTCCGCCCATCGCGGGCCCGAGTGCACGGGCGATGTTGACCGAAACGCTGGATAGCGTTGCGGCGGCGGGTATCTGCTCACGTACGACGACCTCGGGTTGGATCGCCTGCCAGGCCGGGGCGGTGATCGCGGAGGCGCAACCGATGGCCACGGTGAACGTCAACAACGAAATCGAGCCCAGTCGTCCGAGGTAAGTCACCAGCGCCAGCGCCAGCGCCACCAGCACTGCGTAGGACTGCAGCACCATTAGCAGGCGGCGCTGGTCGAACAGGTCGGCGAGTGCTCCGGCGAACAACCCCAACAACAGGGTCGGCCCCAGACTCGCCGTCTGGATCAAGGCAACGACGACATCGCTGCTATGCGTTTCGACCAAGAACCATTGAGCCGCCACGATCTGCATCCAGGTGCCGATGTTCGACACGAACTGTGCGATGAACAACGCACGGAACACGCGATTGCGCAATGGTGCCCAGGCCGACGGCTGCACGCTGTCGGCGCGGTCTTGCTCCCGGATCACCATGGAACGTTTTGCCGGCGACCTGCATCCCGGTCCAGCGCCACGGGCCAAAGCGCACAGACGAGATAATCTGACATACTTCAACGCCTTTCGCCCGCTACGAGGAGTTAGGAGTCTACAGCCGCTCCCCGGTCGCAGCCGCCGCCTGACGCCGGCGATTTGCGAGGTTCCTCGGCGTCGTGCAGAGGCAACCCTGATGGTGACCACTGGGGCTTGAGCGATGCCTGAGACCTCTGTGACGAATCAACCGAAACCATCCCCCGACACCCCACGCGCCGGACGCCGATTGTCTCCGGCGTGCCATATCTTGGATCGTCCGAGAGATGACCGATCACGACGGAGGGCACGTGCTGGACGACGACACCACGCTGTCGCCTGCCGACCTGCTCGAGTTCAATCGTGACCTGCAAGGCTCGCCGACGATCCGGCTGCTCGCCACGTTGAATCTGAACCTCTATGCGACCCTGATGGAGCGCCGGCTCAGCGGCGGCGTGGTCCCCGAAACCGACCTCGTGGTACGCCTCGAACGCGACCTCGCTGAACTCGGTCAGGCCGGTGAGCAGTCCGGTCTGGCCCTGATCAAGTCCTGGGCCAGTCAGGGTTGGCTGCACCGGGTGGCCGACCAGCGGTCCGGCGTGGAACGCAACCTGTGTTACCTGACTCAGGAGGCGCGCCGCGCGCTCGACTTCCTCCGCGGCATGCGCCGCCAGGACACCATCGCCACCGGCGGCTCGATCAACGGCATCGCGTCCCGGCTCAAGCAGGTTGCGCTGCGGGTCGGCAATGATCCCAACCGCATCCGCGCCGGCATCGAAGCCGAAATCGCCGCGCTACAAGCCGAACTCGACGCATTGGAGCAAGGCATCAGCGCAGAGGAGCGCAGCCACGATGTCGACCTCACCGACGCCTACGACGAAGCGCACGCCATCGCCCTGCAGATGGAGCGCCTGATCACCGACATCGGCCAGTACGGGACCATGATCGAACGGGCCACCGCGGCCCTTGACGACCCGATCGACAGCAACGTCGAATACCGCGACCGGCAGCGCCGCATGTACGCCGACTATGAGGCAGCCTGGGACTCCCAGGGCCGCGACTCGCACCGCGCCTTCCTGCGGATGATCAACGACCCCGACCAACGCGCCGAGTTCGAAGCCGACGTCGCGGCGGTCGCCGAAGCCCTGCCGGCCCTCGACCCGGCGCTGCGCAAGGTGATGGCCGGCTTCTTCGAATTGGTCGGTCACCAGATCGACGAAGTGGAACGCATCCAGCAGCGCTGTGCGCAGCGTGTCAAACGGTTCACCGCGTTCGGCACCCTCGAACAGAGCCGCGGCGTGGCCCGTCAGCTCAATGAGGCCATCGGCGCCGCCCGCAACCTGCTCAAGGCATCGCTGACCGACTCCCGGCTGGACATCGAACTCCCCCTGGCCCGCCACGCGTTCAGTTCGGTTGGCGCACTGAGCTTTCGGATCGGAGACTTGTCCAACCCGAAGCCCGCCCAGATCGCTGAGGGCGAGGTGGACCTGACCAGCTTCGCCGCGCTGACCACCCAAGTCGACGCACCCGCGATGTCTGAGATGATCAACAACGCGATCAGCTCCGGGGCGAAACTCTCCCTCCCGGACGCGGTCGCCATGCTCGATTCGGCCTACCTCGGCCACGTCATCGTGCTGTGGTCCTGGGCGCTCAAACAACCGGAATCCGCGCAGGTTTCCGAGTCGGTCACGGTCCGCTTTCAGTCCCTCGACGGGCGCGACCGCGAAATGGAGGTACCGCACTTGATGTTCACCGAACCGGTGTCCACCTTGCTGGGAGCAACCGCGTGACCGTCGAAGAAACCGTCGACTACCGCGGGTTCTCCGCACTCCCCCAGGTGGACCAGACCGCGCGCGCCCCGCACCAGCGTCGACCCCGGTTCGACGGCGACGTGTCCGAGTTACCCGACCGGGCCTGCTGGGCGCTACAGCAGCTGCTGACCCGCCGCTACCTCAGCGCCGAAGCCGACCGCGACGTCTACACCTGGGTGCTGGAATACCGCGCCCAACTGTGTGTGAGGCTGTCGGAACTGGATTTGTTGCTGCGCATCGTCGAGGGCGCCTCCGAGACCGACGGGGTCGCGTTCGTCGAACAGGCCCGTTACGAATCCTCGCGGGGGGTAAAGCTTTTGCGCCGCGAGCCGCTGGGCACCTACGACTCGATCCTGGCGCTGCACCTGGCGCAGATGATGCGCGCCTCGGGTGATCAGGCCGTGGTGATCAGCCGCGACGAAATGCACGGGCTGTTTTCCGGCGTGCTCAACGATGTCGACCGCGATGCCGTCACATTCAGTGCACGCATCGACGGCGCGATCGCTCGGCTTGCCTCCCTGGAGATCCTGCGCGCCACTCGAGACGACGAGAACAGCTACACCGTCAGCCCGGTCCTCAACGCCGTCATGACCGCGTCGGTCATCACCGAGCTACAGCAGCAGTTCGAGGTTCTCCTGGGCGGCAGCATCCCCGCGCAGCAAGGCCGGGACGACGAGGAGGAACACCAGGATGACTGAACAGTTTCACCTGTCGCGGCTGCAGGTCATCAACTGGGGTGTCTTCGACGGGTATCACTCCATCGGGTTCAGCGAGGGCGGCGCACTGATCGCCGGCGCCTCTGGCAGCGGTAAATCCTCACTGCTGGACGCGATTTCGCTGGGGTTTCTGCCATTCAACCGGCGCAATTTCAACGCTTCCGGAGACAACACCGCCGCCGGGTCCAGCGCGGGCCGCCGGACCGTCGACAAATACGTCCGCGGCGCCTGGGGCCAGCGCAGCGAGGCCGGCACCAGCAAGGTCATGTATCTGCGCGGCGACGGCACCGCGTGGTCGGCGGTCGCGGTCACCTACCGCAGCAACACCGGCCGCACCGTCACCGGCCTGGTGCTCAAGTGGCTCACCGGCGAATCCCGATCGGACTCGTCCAGCCGGTTCGTGCTGGCCGACGGCGACCGCGACATCGAGAACGTCTGCAACCGGTGGGCCGCCGGCCGTTTTGACGTCGCGGTGTTCAAGGACGACTGGCGGTTCTCCACCAAGGTGGAGTCGCAGTATCTCGCCCAGCTGTATGCCACCATCGGGATCCGCGCCTCCGATGCCGCGCAACAGCTTCTCGGCAAGGCTAAATCGCTGAAAAGTGTTGGTGGCCTTGAGCAATTCGTTCGAGAGTTCATGCTCGACGAGCCCAGCAGCCTGACCCGGTTGCCCGAAGCGCTCAAGCAGATCGACCCGCTGGTCGACGCCCGTGAACTGCTGGCCGTCGCGCAGCGCAAACGCAAGATCCTCGGCGATATCGAGAAGATCCAGCAGCGTTACGCCTCAGAGTCCTCCGACCTGGGCATCATCGATCTGGTGGACCAGCCGATGGTGCGGGCCTACACCGATCACGTCCGGCTGGCGCAGTGTCCGGCGCAGATCGAATCGCTCGATGCCACCATCGACCAGCTTGGCAACGAATACGAGGACGTCACCCGCCAGCTCAATCTGGCCAAGGCCGAAGGTGATTCGCTCAACGCTCAGATCAGCGGATCCAGCACCAGCCTGGGCCCGCTGCAGTCGCAGGTGGCCGCCGCCGAAGCGCAGGCCGAGCAGGTGTCGCGTCGGCGCACCGCCTACGAAGCCATGCTCAGCATGCACGGTCTGGACATCCCGGACACCGCCGACGAATTCTGGAACCTGCGCGAGGAACTCAGCACGCGGGCCACCGAGGTGCTGGCCAAACTGGATCGCGGCCGGGAAGCCTCCACCGATGCCGAATACGCCCAGAAGGTCGCCCGCATTGCCCGCGACGATGCCGCCAAGGAACTCAAACGTGTCGAGCACGTCGGCTCGGCGCTGCCGGAGTTCGCGTTGGCGATGCGCGAACACATCTGCGCCGCCGTGGGTATCGACCCGGATGAACTGCCCTATATCGCCGAGCTGATGGACCTACGGCCCGAGCAGAGTCGCTGGCGCGTCGCCGTCGAAAAGGTGCTGCGCGGGGTGGGTCTGCGACTACTGGTACCCGACAGTCATTACCCGGCGGTGTTGCGGTTCGTCAACGAGACCAACATGGGCGGACGGCTGCAGCTGCATCACGTCCGTGCCAGGTTCGTCGGCGCCGAAGTCACCGAGGCCGAGCCGAACACATTGGCCGGCAAATTGTTTGTGGTCGACCGGACCCACGCCTGCGCCGCCGAAGCGGCCGACGTCGTCGCCGCCGCCGGTGATCACATCTGCGTCGACACCCCCGACGTCTTCCCCCGATTCCGGCGCGCCGTCACCGACACCGGCCTGTACAAGGACTCCGAGCGCCTGGCCATCAAGGATGACCGCCGGCCACTCAAGCAGGCCGACTACATCTACCAGGGCGACGTGGCCGCCAAGATCGACGCGCTCACAGTGGATTTGGCCAACGCCGAAGAGGCTTATCGCCGGGCCCGCAGCATCGCGGACGATATCGCCGCCGAGCGCCAACAATGGCGGGACCGGGCCGCAGCGTTCAAGGCGATCTGCGATCAGTTCGAGCAGTGGACCCACGTCGACACCGAGACCGCCGACGGGCATGCCGACCGGTTGCGCGAGCAGTTCGAGCTGCTGCTGGCCGACAATCCCGATATCGAGGCGCTCACCGCCCGCGCCGAGCAGTGCTGGGAGCAGATCCAGGCCCTGATGACACGTCGCGGCGCCATCCAGACCCGCCGCGACGACCTGGACGGTCGCCGTACCCAGCTGCTCGAGCTGCAGGAACGGCTCGCCCCGGCCTTCGTGTCCGAGCCGCTGACCGAGCTGCTGAATCGCTATGCCGCCGACGTGCCGGTGCCCCTGGACATGCTCAACCCCGAACCGCACCGCGACGCAGTCTTCACCGCGATCCGGCGCGAGCGCGAGCAACTACGCGAAAGCCGCAGGCGCTCATACGATGAGCTCGCGCGCATCCTCAACACGTTCGACACCGCCTTCCCCGACGCAATCCCCAATGACAGCGACGTATTCGACGAACGCGTACACGACTACGTCGCGTTGTGCCGCCACATCGATGAGCGAGAACTGCCCGACGCCTACGAGCGGATGATGCGACTGGTCACCGAGCAGGCGCCCGACGCCATCTTGACCCTGCACCGGGTCGCCGAACAGGAGGCTCGGCGCATCAGCGAGCAGATCGAACGCGTCAACACCGGCCTGGGTGCAGTGGAGTTCAACCGCGGCACCCGGCTTACGTTGCGCGCCACGTCGCGCAGCCTCACCGCCGTCGCCGAACTCACCGAGATCGTCCGGGCCATCTCGCGGCGCATCGCCGAAGTCGGCCTCGGCGACAAGCAGGCCATCTTGGACCAGTACGCCGACATCTTGCGGCTGCGCAACCGATTGGCGTCGACCGCACCCGAAGACAAGGCCTGGACCCGCGACGCCCTCGATGTCCGCAACCGGTTCACCTTCGACTGCGCCGAATGGGATGTCACCAGCGACGAGTTGATCCGTACTCACAGCAACTCGGGCGACAACTCCGGCGGCGAGCAGGAGAAGCTGATGGCTTTCTGCCTGGCCGGAGCCTTGAGCTTCAACCTGGCCAACCCGGAAAGTGCGGACAACAAACCGGTATTCGCCCAGCTGATGCTCGATGAGGCGTTCTCCAAGTCCGACCCGCAGTTCGCCCAGCAGGCTTTGCAAGCATTCCGCAAGTTCGGCTTCCAGCTCGTCATCGTGGCCACCGTGCAGAACGCGACCACCATCCAGCCTTACATCGACAGCGTGGTGATGGTGTCCAAGCGCGAAGCCACCGGCCGCAACGCTCGCCCGGTGGCCAGCGTGACCACGAAGACGATCACGGATTTCACCGCGCTGCGCCACGAAATGCGAACATCGGCCACACTGGTTCCAGCCGGGGTCTAACGCAAGCCGCCAAGGCGTGCTCGCCGGCGAACGCCTTCTTGGATCGGTAGCCAAGCAAAAGCGCAAAAATTTCGTGAGTTTCGGCGTTAAATGCCCGATAACAGCGAAAGGACACTGCTGTGCACACGACCAAGACCCTGATGATGAAAGTGGTTGCCGCGGGAGTGTTGTCGGCGGGCGCAGTGCTGGGCGGAATGGGGTTCGGCGTAGGAGCCGCGCAGGCGCAGCCCGGCTATGCACCGCTGGTGCATGGCTTCCCGCCAGAAGACGGGCCAGTACCGCCGGGCGCCAGCGGGCCGTACACCTGTTGCCCCGGGGAGGAAAAAACCGGCCTTCACCCGCAGACCGGTCGCGGATGTCCGGGAACGGAGGTTCATTGGGACGCCGGTCAGTGCCACACCTGGTATGGCGTCGTCTGGGGGCACGGAAACGTCGCTCCGGGTATCTGGGAGGGAGACGGCCCACCGCCGCCCGAGGCGATGCAGAAGCCATGGTGCGGGTTTCCGTTCATGTGCTCAGGAACACCGTAGAACCACAGCGTCAACGACGCTGGGACAACCCAGCCGAATCGGCATGTCCCCCAGTCGAATCGGGTGTAGTCGTCTATCTGCGCCGACCGAACGCAGCGGATTCTGGCTTGCGTGGTTGGATAGCCGGCGCTTGGGTCCTGCGGCTCGCCCACCACGCACGCAAGGCCTGAGCATCGATCGGCTCGGTGGGGTCGTCAAAGGGCGATGGTGCGGTATACAGCATGGCGCCTTCGTTCGCTGAATATTGTAGACGGGAACGTCCACTATTAGCTATGAGCATACTATGCAAAGCCAAGAAGCGCTATTGCCGGCAAGCGATTCATCGCCAGCCTCGTTTTCGTACTAGCCGGCCGGCGGTACCGCCGGCGGCCGGCATTCGTTGGCACCCGGATCCCACCACCAGCCGTTGTCGCATGCGAGCGGTTGCGGCCCGACGCCAAGGGGGCGGCATACATTGGCCGTCGGGTCCCACCACTGGCCCGGGTCGCATGCCAATGGTTGCGGCCCGACCCCGAGCGGGCGGCAGACCTTGGCGGTCGGGTCCCACCACTCGCCGTCCCCGCAGTCGGCCTTGCTCACTGCCGGCGTCGCGATCGTCACGGCCGCCATCGTCGCGAACGCGATCGAGACGATGACTGAAAGTTTGCGAATTAACATGCTCATTTCGGGCCTCCCCTCCTGCTAATCCATATCGAACCCAGTTGTGGCACGCCGGTCAAGATCATCGTGCGAGTGGCGAATAGTTGTGCGGAGGCCGTGGTGTCCGATGAATTCCGGAGACTTCTTCGGTCAGACCTTCCAGGTGAACCAATCGAGAGCGAAGGTGGATCCTATGCACGCCCAATACACGGCTCTGCCGCCGGTCGTCGATCGCCAAACCTGGCGCGCCGCGCTCGACGAACTGCGCAAACGTGAGAAGGCCGCCACCCGGGAATTGGATGCGATAGCGGCCCAGCGGCGGCGTCTGCCGATGGTCGAATTGGCCGACTACACCTTGATCGGTGCGGCCGGCCCCATCCGCTTGGTCGATGTGTTCGACGGCCACTCACAGCTAATCGTCTACCACCACATGTGGTCCGACGGCGCAGAGTGGCAGTGCGGTGGGTGCACGGGCTTCACGTCCCAGTTCACCCGACTGGAGTTCCTCGACAACTACGACGCCCGCTTTGTCATCGTCACCAACGGACCGATCCAGGAAGCGCTCGCCTACAAGCACAAGACCGGCAACCGCATGGACTGGTACTCGTCGTCGGCGAGCACGTTCGGTGCCGACATGGACGCGCCGCCCGGCGGCGGCTTCGCCGTCAACGTGTTCTTACGTGTCCGCGACACCGTCTACCGAACGTGGCATACGAACGGGCGAGGCACCGAGCAACTCAGCCACTCCTTCGGGCTGATCGACATACTGCCGTGGGGCCGCCAAGAGGAATGGCTCGATTCGCCCGCGGGTTGGCCCTCGCGGCCCACCTACTCCGGATGGCTCGACTCCCCCGCCATCGCAGCCGCATATGGACCGAGTGAGGACCAATCATGAACGCCACCGCCGAACGTTACGTCGTCACCCGCACCATCGCCGCCTCTGCGGCCGAGATTTTCGCTGTGCTCGTCGATCCGTCCCGCCACCAGAACACCGAACCCACCGATTGGGTGCGTAGCGCGGTGGACGCTGCTCCGATTACCGGGGCGGGACAGATGTTCGCGATGAATATGTACCTCACTCAGGCGGGCGGCGACTACGTCACATACAACCTGGTCAATGTGTTCGAGAAGGACCGTGCCATTGGTTGGATGCCCGGGGTGCTGGATGAGGCCGGCCACCACACCCCCGGGGGTTGGTTCTGGCGTTACGATCTCACTCCGAACGGTGAACGCACGGATGTCACCCTCACTTACGACTGGAGCGGCACGCCGCAGACTTTTCGGGACCGCGTTGGAGCGATGCCCATTTTCGCTGAGGATTACCTCGTCGCGTCGCTGGCGGCTCTGGAGCGATCGGCGCAGGCTGGCATACCAGAACGCCGATAAGTCTCTGCCCCAACGGATTTCGGACCGGTGTCCCGTCCGTCGGAGTACGGCGGATCCGGTCGATCCAGTTCTGCGTTACTTCGGCGCGGCGTTGATTGACCCCAACGGAGCCCTCACGCATGACGCAGCGAGGACAGACCGTATCTGGTCGATCTGGAAGTTCGCTTGCAGGCATTAAATCTGCTGTGGCGCAATGATATAGCCAAACACCGCAGCCACAGCGCGGGCTGCACTGTCGCGTTACCCGTCGGCGTCGGAGTTGTTCCAGCCTTCGACACGGGCACCGACAGGGCGCACACTTGTCAAATGGAGGTACGTCATTTCATCGCCATCGCGCTGACCGCACCGCCTCTGCAGCCGCCGCAATCCCAGCGCCGGATTCAGGCGTCGGCGTCACCGCGGTCGGCGTGATGGCGCCCGAGCCGCGCCGCCGGTTGAACGGTCTCTCGGAGGTACGCGCGTTCTTTCACACCAACACCGTGCCGCTGTACTTCATCTCGCCGACGCCATTCAACCTGCTGGGCATCGACCGCTGGATACAGAACTTCTTCTACCTGACCTACTTTGACTCGTTCGAGGGCACGCATTCGCGCGTGTTCGTGCCTCGGCGACGTGACCGCCTTGATTTTGAGTCCATGGGCGATGTGTGCAATCACCTTCTGTCGGATCCCGAGACGCTCGAGTTCATCGCCGGCCGAGGCCCCGGGGGCAAGGCCTGCTTCGTAATGCTGGAGGAAGAGACTCAGGCCCTGGCGCGTCAGGCAGGCCTCGAGATCATGCATCCGCCGGCGGAACTGCGTAAGCGACTGGGCTCGAAGACCGTCATGACCCGCCTCGCCGACGAGGCGGGCGTACCGAGCGTGCCGCACGTGATCGGGCGGGCCGGCTCCTACGACGAGCTGTTGGCGCTTGCCCACAATGCCGAATTGGGGGACGACCTCGTCGTCTCGATCCCGTACGGCAACGCCGGCAGCGGGACGTTCTTCGTGCACGGCCCGCGCGACTGGGACCAGCATGCCGGTGACCTGACCGCGCACCAAGAAGTCAAGGTGATGAAGCGCATCCGCAATGTCGAGGTGTGCCTCGAGGGTGCCGTGACCCGGCACGGCACCGTGATCGGCCCCGCGATGACGAGTCTGGTCGGTTATACGGAGCTGACTCCGCACCGAGGCAGCTGGTGCGGCAATGACATCTGGCGCGAGGTGCTGCCACCCGAGCAGACGCATGCCGCGCGAGAAATGGTGCGAAAGCTCGGCGACGTCATGCGCCGTGAGGGTTACCGCGGTTACTTCGAGGTGGACCTCCTGCATGACCTCGACTCCAACGAGCTCTACCTGGGCGAGGTGAACCCGAGGCTGTCCGGCGCCAGCCCGATGACGAACCTGACGACTGAGGCCTACGCCGACATGCCGTTGTTCCTCTTTCATCTGCTCGAGTACATGGACGTGGAGTACGAGCTGGACATCGATGAGATCAACGCGCGCTGGGAGCGGGGGTACGGCGAGGACGAGGTGTGGGGACAGGTGATCATCACCGAAACCTCGCCCGGCGTCGAGCTCTTCACCGCGACACCACGCACCGGGGTATGGCGCATCGACGACGACGGGCGTGTCTCGTTCGCGCGGTCCGCCAATGACTGGGCCACGCTGCTCGACGGGTCGGAGGCCTTCTATATGCGGGTCGCGGCGCCTGGCGACTTGCGCTCGGAGGGCGCACAACTCGGCGTGCTGGTCACCCGCGGCCACCTGCAAAGTGATGACTACCAGCTCACCGACCGCTGCCGGCGATGGGTCAAGGGCATGAAGGCGAAGTTCATTTCAACGCCGCTGGCGCCCGCCGCGCCAATCGTCTCGCGGCTCGTCGCACGAGCGTGAGCAGCGGCCGCAGCGTCCCAGCCGGTATCTCACTGGACAACTGGCTCTCCGAGCCATATTCGCATTGGTCATTTCAACACGTCGAAGACTTCGTGCCGACCGCGGTGATCTCACGCGGGACCGGGCCGGTCGCGGAGTTGCCCGCAGTCGCTGCTCCGATCGCCGATATCCCCGTGACAGCCACCGACGGGGCACTCACCACCGTCGGCGCGGTGATGGCGGGCACCGGTACCGACGGATGGGCCGTCGCCCACCGCGGGTCGATGGTGGCCGAGGAGTACTTCGACGGCATGGGGCCCCAGACCCGGCACCTGCTGTTCTCGGTGAGCAAGTCGCTGGTTGCTGCCGTGGTGGGTGCGCTGCACGGGGCAGGTGCGATCGAGCTTGATGCGCCGGTTACGAAATACGTTCCCGCGCTGGACAACTGCGGCTACGCCGGCGCGACGGTGCGCCACCTGCTGGACATGAGATCGGGTATCGACTTCTCAGACGATTACCTGCACCCGACCGCGCACATACACGTTCTCGACCAGGCGATGGGGTGGGCACCCAGGAGCGGCCCCGACGTCCCGTCCACGCTGCGTGAGTTCCTGCTGACCTTGCGGCAGAAGTCGGCTCATGGCGGCCCGTTTCAATATCGCTCGTGTGAAACCGACGTGGTCGGCTGGGTCTGCGAGGTCGCGGGTGACCGGCGGATGCCGGAACTGATGTCGGAACTGGTGTGGAGCCGCATCGGTGCCCAGTGCGAAGCCACCATCGGCGTGGACGCGGACGGCACCGGATTCTTCGACGGCGGCATCAACGCTTGTCTGACCGACATGATCCGGTTCGGGGTGCTGTTCTTGCACGACGGTGTCTCGTTGACTGGTGAGCAGGTGGTGCCGGCGGCGTGGATCGCCGACACTCTCGACGGCGGTCCCGACTCACGCCAGGCGTTCGCGGACAGCCCTGACGACAACCAAATGCCCGGCGGGATGTACCGCAACCAAGTGTGGTTCCCCTACCCGGGCAGCAATGTCGTGTTGTGCCAAGGCATGTGCGGACAGATGATCTACGTCAACCGCGCCGCGGAAGTGGTCGCGGCCAAGTTGTCCACCCAGCCCGACTCGCAGGATCCGCAGACGCTGTCGGACACGCTGCGCGCATTCGATGCGGTGGCACGCGAATGGGCCGGCATCACTGGTTAGCCCGCCCGCCTAGCCGAGAATTTCGACGAGCCGCTTTGTAAAACGTTGGCTATTCTGCATGTGCCTCTGCGTTGCATCAGCACACTTTTGGCGGCCTTGAATCGCGCCACGGAGATCAGAAGGGAATCGAATGCCCTCACCTCGTTGGCCGGCCGTGCTTGCCTTGCCCCTCATGGCTGCCGCTGCGCTGGTCGCCACCGCCGGCGTCGCCGCGGCCACCCCGCAAGATGACGCCTACCTCGCGCAACTGCGCGCCGCCGGTCTCACCTGGCCGCCGAAGACCGACGAGGCGCTGATCGCCGAGGCGCATGACGTGTGCTACGACCTCACCTGGGGTTGGACGCCGCAACAGATCGCCGACGACCTGCACGCCCGGTTGGACACCAAGGGCGTGACATTGTTGGACGTCGGAAGCCTGGTCAACGCCGCCCACTCGATTTATTGCCCCGGCAATGTCTGCGACGCCCCCAGCCTTTGCACCTGAGGACCCCCGGCGAGCAACGCGTTGAGTGGCTGTACCGTGACGGCCGTGAAGTCTTCCTGGATGTATTCCGCCGTCGCGCTCGCCGCTTCTGCCGCGGCAACCGTTATGACGCTCACCGGAGCGGGCACGGCCACCGCGGCCGGTTCGTGCCCAACCGCGGCGCCGCAGAACGGTGGAACGCCGGACTGGACACTGAGCGGTACCACCGGCAGCGTCGCGGTGACCGGATCCACGGACACGACGGCCCCGCTGGTGAACGTGACCGCACCCTTCAGCGTGAGCCAGACCCAGGTGCACACGCTGCACGCCGGAGATGGACCGGTGGTCTCGAACATCGCCAAGGTCTCCGTGTGCTACATGGGCGTCAACGGACGCGACGGGTCGGTGTTCGACAGCAGCTACCAGCGCGGCGCGCCGGTCGACTTCCCGCTTACCGGAGTGGTGCCGGGCTTCCAGAAGGCCATCGCCGGCCAAAAGGTCGGGTCCACGGTCGCCGTCGCCATGGTTCCTGCCGACGGCTATCCCGAAGGGCAGCCCAGCGCGGGAATCCAGCCAGGCGACTCGCTGGTTTTCGCGATCAAGATCCTCAGCGCCGCCGGCTGATTCGGCCCGCCACATCCCTTGTGCCGCTGGTCAATTGCCCAACGGCGCGAACATGAGCGCGGGATCGATGCCGAGCTGTTGAGCGACGTGAGAGGTGTCCCAATACTCTCGCCAGTGGGTGATCGCACCGTCGCGAACCTCGAACTGCGCCGTGACATGGAACGTCACGGCGACGCCGTTCATGGCGTTCACGTCGACGCGCTCAACGACAACGGTGTCGCCGTCGGAGACAATCGTGCGGATTTCGCTGCCCTCGATCATGCCCGTGGACAAGTTTTTGTGCTTCTCGAGTTCTGCGCGCGCGGCGTCACGTCCCCGAACGACCGGCGACAGCGGCACATGGAGTTGCCAAACAAAGTCCTCGGCCATGAGCGCGGTCATCGCGTCGATGTCCATGCTCTGGCCGTAAGCGGCATGTACGAAATCGAGCACGAGCTTTTCGTTGTCATTTTTGGCCGCAATGCTTTTCGCCATCGCACTGTCCTCTAGGTGTTATCGCAATCCAATCGCTATCTGTCGAACTGTAGATGGCCGCCGGCGGATTAGGCGCCCTTCGATTGAAATAGCAGCCGGGTCGCGACAGGTCAGGGGCGGTGCAGCGTGATGATGGGGACGTCGTCGTCGGTATGGCCCGACGCCATCGGCGTCCAGATGTGTGCCGCCACTCTGGACCAGGTCAGCCGCGGTTCGCACTCCGGGCAGACTTGCCCGCACCGATTTCCCCACGCGCTCAAGAAACTTCCCCCGCCAGCATCACTCGCGCGCCGGCTCTGATTGCATCGGCTGCGGTAACCACCGCCTTCGCGATCACCAATGTAATCTGAGCAGGTCATGTGCCCGGTCGCCGTCTCAACCAGCCGCCGTCTGTCGGTCGCGATGAAGGAGGGCTCGGCGGCCGAACACGACGCCGCCGAGCAGAGCCCCTTCATGTCCGAACTGCTGGCGGGCCGGATCGGGGCGGCTGGCTATTCGGCCTACTTGCTGCGGCTGCGCGTGGTCTACGCCGCCCTGGAGAAGGCCGTGCGGGGCCGCCGTGACGACTCGATGGTCGCGGCGGTCTACGACCCCGCGTTGGAGCGCCTGACGGCTATCGATGCCGATCTCGATTATTGGCTGCCCGACG
This sequence comes from Mycobacterium sp. 1465703.0, assembly GCF_001672975.1. Taxonomy (GTDB): domain Bacteria; phylum Actinomycetota; class Actinomycetes; order Mycobacteriales; family Mycobacteriaceae; genus Mycobacterium. Next base: position 44,936 of record NZ_LZKU01000143.1, on the reverse strand, counting down.
GTGCCGCACGCGACGTCGACTCCCCCGCCGCTGCGGCCTACGCGCAGCGGCTCGATGCCCTCAGCTGGGGTGGTGAACTGGTGGCCCACCACTACACGCGCTATCTCGGGGACCTCTCCGGAGGCCGGGGCATCGGCAAAATCATGGATCGCACGTATGACCTTCGCGGCGCCGGTCTTGCGTTCTACGAATTTCCGGTGCGGCCCAAACCATATAAAGATGCCTACCGCAAACGTCTTGATGAGCTTCGCACCGACGCCGCCGAAATCGATCGGATAGTCGGCGAGGTGAAAACCGCCTTCGGCCTGAACCAAGCAATCTTCGATGAACTGGCCGACAACGTCGCGGATCATCAGCACTGAGCTCATCGGCTCCGTCAGACTTGGTTGAAGCCGCCGTCGGCGGTCACCGTGGATCCAGTGCTGAAGCTGGACAGATCGCTGGCCAAAAACACTGCAGCATTGGCGATCTCGGTCGGATCGGCGAAGCGGCCCAGCGGAATCGTGGCGATGCGTCCCGCCCGGAACTCGTCGACCGAAGCATCGGGATCGGTCTGCGCGGCCAGTGTGTCGCTTCCCGGAGTGGCGGTGGATCCGGCCACGATGACGTTGACTCGGATGTTGCGGTCGGCGAGTTCACTCGCCCAGGCCCGGGCCAGTGATCGGACGGCCGCCTTGGTGGCGGCGTAGATACTCAGCCCGGCGCGCCCGCGGTCGGCGGTGGTGGAGCCGGTCAGGATGATCGAGGCGCCGTCGTTGAGCAGCGGCAGCGCTTTCTGAACGGTGTGGACGACTCCCTTGACGTTGGTGGTCAGCAGCACGTCGAGGTCGTCGTCGGTAATCTCCCCCAGCCGTGCCACCCTCGTCGATCCGGCGTTGGCCATCACGATGTCGAGGTTATTCCCGGCGGCCGCGACTTCGGCGTACAGCCGGTCCAGGTCCGCCGGTGATCCGACATCGCCGGGCACGGCAGTAGCGCGGGGCCCCAATTGCTTTGCGGCATGGTCGAGTTCGGCCTGGCGTCGGCCGGTGATGAATACCCGGCGGGCGCCTTCGTCAAGGAACCGCTGCGCGGTGGCCAGCCCGATGCCAGAATTGGCGCCGGTGATGACCGCCGTTTTATGGTCGAGCAATCCCATTGCGTTCTCCTGAGGTCGACGCGGCTAAAGCCTGGTGAGTCCCGCTGCGCAACGGGCTATTTGGCCGGTTTCGCCCGCCGCCAGATCAGGCGTCCGTTGCGGAGCTTGCCTTTGATCAGCACGGGCTCGGCGGGGCCGAGCTGCAAGCGGTCATCGCCGACTTGCGCTGCACGGTATTGTGTTCCGCCGATCCAGTTGGGCAGCAGGCTGACGTCTACGTGGTGGGCGATAACGCCGTCGTCGAGAACGCTGTACGGTCCGGCGTAGGCCAGATATCCCCTGGCCGCCGCCGCCAATTCGTCGTTGTCCGCGAGCTGAAGATCGCCGCGGGCAACCGGCGCGCGGTCGGCGCGCATGATCTGGGCGGACATGCAGCCGTCCGCGGTGTACATGATGATTCCGCGGGCGTCGGTTCCCAGCGGGTGACGCACGTTTGAACCATCCACGTCGGAGCTCTGGTAGGACTCCAACGCCCAAGCCCCGACCAGGTATTCACGTAGCCCCTGCGCGGTAAGTGTGGTCATCCTCGCCACCCCTCCGTGATGTGTTATCACCGTTTGACTCCCGCGACATTAAATCCGCGCGTCGCCGACGCATCGATAATGCCGTTCATCACCTGCGCCAACGACATCGGCCCCTGCGTCGGGAGAGGTGAACGCGCTACAGCCGCGGAGAACGGCCATCATCCGCCGACAAGTTCGCACCCGAACTATTGTCTGCAGCATGATCGCCGCTTGGATCGTTTCGCCGTGGTCGGTGCGCCGCTCGCCGCGGGCAGCCGGTAGATCCGGGCGCTAGGGCCGGTACTGGCACATGGCGGCTACGGTCCTGGCGCTGGCCGGCCTGGCGTTTCTCGACTCGCTCAATGTGCTCAACGTGGGGGTAGTTTCGGCCGTCATCTTCGACAGCCGGCTCGGTCGTCGGTCACCACTTCCCGGTGCCCTGAGTTACGTGGCGGGCGTGTTCGCGGTGACGACCACTTTCGGCGTGTGCACGGTGTTGGGCATCGACTTCCTCAGCCAGGTATTCGACTTTCACCTCACGCCGGCGACTCGGTTTCGCGGTGAACTGCTGGTGGGCATCGTGCTGGTCGGTCTGGCTTACTTCCCGTTGACCGCACAATCCTCGGCACCCGGCTGGGCCTTGGCGGCCATGCGAGAACGTCCATGGCTGCTCGGATTCCTGGGGCTGGCGGTGGGCAGTGGCCAGGCTCCCACGGCCGTGCCCTACCTCACCGGCTTGGCGATGCTCGCCGCGCTGCACCCACGACCGCCGTTGTGGCCGTTGGCCATCATCGTCTACTGGGCGATCGCTCTCTCGCCGCCGATGCTGATTCTCGCGTTGTCGATGAGGAAGACCATGCGAGCCAAACGCATTCAGCGCAGGATCGTGCGTGCGCTCACCCGCTACGGCCCGATGTCGGTGCGACTGTTGTTCCTGGTTTTCGGGGTTGGACTCATCGCCGACGCACTGGTCAATCACAGCGCACTCTGGTGATGCACCAAACTTCTCATGTCATGCACAGCGAGCTGGATTACCTTGTCGCGTGTGACTAATCGTCAAGAGCGAGCAATGTCCTTCGGCTCCATCGCCGAGGATTACGACGGGCTGCGACCCCAGGCCCCGCAGCAGGCGGTGGACTGGTTGCTGCCCTCCGACTGCGACGTGGCGGTCGACGTGGGTGCGGGCACCGGACTGTTCACCCGAACGCTTGTCGGCAGGGCCGCACAGGTCGTCGCGGTGGAGCCCGATGCGCGGATGCGTGCGGTGCTTTCCGAGCGGTCCCCCGAGGTTCGTGCCGTGGCGGGCACCGGTGAGGCGATCCCCCTCCCCGACCATTCCGCGGATGCGGTGTTCGTTTCGTCGGCCTGGCACTGGATGGATCCCGAACGCGCCGTCCCGGAGATCGGCCGGGTCCTGCGTGACGGCGGGCGGTTCGGGCTGATCTGGACCAGTCGGGATCGCGATGTGGACTGGGTCCGCGACCTCGACCTGGCGCCCGGCGACGACACGGCCGAGGCGGATGCACCCGACCGGTTCCGCCGGCGTCACGAGAACGTCGTGCTGCCCGATCCACAGATCTTCCACAACATTGCCCGCGAGACGTTCGAGTTCGTGCGGACCATGCGAATCGCCGATGTCGTTGCGATGGTCGGGACGTACAGCCGGGTGATCATCGCCTCTCCGGATGACCGCGCACGGCGACTCGACAATGCCCGCGCGGTTCTGGCGGAGCGGTTCCCCGGCGCCGAGGCGATCGACATTCCCATGCAGTCCCGGTGCTGGCGCGCCGATCGGATCGCCCGCGGCCGGTAAGGGAGCCTCGCTTCCGCGCTTTCTTCCGGATGTCGTAGACAGCGTGGGGTTAACCGCGTAACTTCTGCGGCATTCACGTCAGGAGGAAGCGCATGTCGGTGCAATCCGTGTTGGACGAGGTACGCGAACGTCCCGGTACCGGTGACGTGATTCCGATCTTCGACCCCTCCACCGAGGAACAGATCAGCCACTTCACCGACTGTGGCACCGAAGCGGTCAACGAGGCGGTGGCCCGTGCGAAAGCCAGTGCCGAGTCCGGGATCTGGTCCGGAAAGCCCGACTACGAACGAGCCAAGATCCTGTGGCGGGTCGCCGACCTGATCGACGAGAACGCCGAGCTACTCGCCGAACTCGAAATGCTCAATGCCGGAATGTATCCCGCTCAAGCGGCAATGCAGGTGAAAATCGGCGCCGAATGGTTCCGCTATTACGCCGGCTGGTGTACCAAGATCGACGGCATCGCGCGCGACGTGAACACCGGCGGCCTGACCGGCGTCGACTCGCACATGCACACCTACACCGTGCGCGAACCCTACGACGTGGTGGGGCTCATCTTCCCGTGGAACGGCCCGGTCTTCAATTTCTGCGCCAAGCTCGCGCCGGCGCTGGCGGCCGGCTGTAACAGCGTGGTCAAACCCGCTGAGGAGACACCACTTTCAGCCCACATGCTGATGCGCCTGCTGGCCGAGGCCGGAGTCCCCGACGGGGTGGCCAACCTGGTCAACGGGTACGGGCACACCGTCGGCGCGGCGATCACCGCGCACCCCGACGTCGAAAAGGTCGCCTTCACCGGCTCGACCGAGGTCGGCCGCGCCATCGTGCACGCCTCGGCCGACAGCAACCTCAACAAAGTCACTCTGGAACTCGGGGGCAAGTCTCCGGTGCTGATCTTCGACGACGCGAAATTGAAGAAGGCGATCCCGATGTCGGCGTTCGGCACCTTCGTCCACTCCGGGCAGGCCTGCGTGTGCGGTTCCCGCATCCTGGTGCAGCGCGGTGTCTACGACCAGGTGGTCGAAGGCATGGCAATGGTCGCGAATGCGATGAAGATGGGCGGCCCCAAAGAAGAGGGCACCATGAGCGGTCCGCTGATCAGCCAGAAGCAACTCGATCGGGTGCTGGGTTACCTCGAGCAAGGCAGGTCCGATGGCGCCGAGATCGTCACCGGCGGGCACCGGCTCAACCGCAAGGGCTACTTCGTGCACCCCACCGTCGTCACCAACGTCGACCCCGACACCAGCCGGCTGTTTCAGGAGGAGATCTTCGGCCCGGTCGTCACGATCGTTCCGTTCGACGACGAGGACGAGGCCGTCGACTTGGCGAACAACAGCACCTACGGGCTGGCCGCCACGGTGTGGACCAAGGACCTCGGCCGGTCGCACCGGCTGGCCAAGCGGCTCAAGGCCGGAACCGTCGGACTCAACTGTGCCTTTCCGTACGACCACTCCATGCCATTCGGTGGCTACAAGCAATCCGGTTGGGGCCACGAATCCGGCAAGGCCGGCATCGAGACCTACCTACAGACGAAGATCGTCTGGGCGCAGATGTAGCTGCCTCAGGCCTGGGGCCCCTCCGGCGGCCAGACCGTCCCGGGCGACGCTTCGCCGGGACTTTCGTAATCGCCGCGAGACAGCGGCACCCACCGCTCGCTGGGCGCGGGCTGCTCCGCCGACGGGAAGTCCTCGAGCTTGCCCGATGGCTTGGCGTCCCACTTGGCGAACGTCAACGGTGTCTGCAGCCAGCAGTGCAGCAGGTTGTAGGCGGCCTCCAGCGAATCGATGTGGGTCCGTTCCCAGCCGTGACTGCCGTCGAGTCCGAAGCCGACCAGCGCGGCCCGGGTGTTGGCCCCGGCCTCGATAGCCGCCGCGGCGTCGGATCGGTAATAACGAAAAATGTCGCGGGCGTACTTGATTCCCTGCTCCTGGGCGAGCCGGCAGAGTTTGCGCGTCAGGTGGTAGTCGAACGGGCCGTGCATATCGGCCATCGGAATAGTCACGCCGTCCTCGAGGGAATGCTGGCCGGGGGCGCACACTGCGTTGTCCACCGAAACGAGCTCGGCGACGTCGGCGGGCAGGCCGTGGCTTGCTCCGTGGCCGACCTCCTCGGTGATGGTGACCAAGATCGTGGTGCGGTGTGGCAGAACCACTTTGTTCTCGGAGAAGTTCTTCGCCAGGGCGAGCGCGATCGCAACGCCCGCCTTCCCGTCCAGGTGACGCGAAACGATGAAACCGTCGGCGGTGAGCTCGGGGCTGGTGATCAACGCGACGAAGTCACCCACTTGCAAGCCGAGCCGAACCAGGTCCTCCCGCGTCGACACCTTGCGGTCGATGCGAACCTCGACGTGCTCCCAGTTGGTGGGCTGCGTGTCGATGCCGTCCCCGAACGCATGCCCACTCGCCTTGAGGGGCATGACCGTGCCGGTGATGAACTCGTCAGGATCGTCGATGAAGATGCGCACCCGCGCACCGGCGGCGAACCGCGCCGAAAACGTGCCCACCGGAACAATTTCCAGACGCCCGTTGTCCTTGAGCTCACGGACCATGCAGCCGATGGTGTCGGAGTGGACCACTACTGCCCGATCGGTGGTCGCGGACTCGCCCGGGAGTTCGGCCGTCAGCGCTCCGCGCCGGGTCAACGTGAATGGCACCCCGAAGTGATCGAAGATGTCGCCGATCACCTGCATCACGGCGTCCGTGCGTCCGGCCGGGCTCGGGGTCTGCAACAGCGCGAGCAGCGTGTCGATCATCCACGTGCGGTCGGCCTCGGCCATGCCCGCGGTTCGGCCCACGTCATCTCCTCTCGAGTCGTCGGAACGCGTTCAACCTACCGTGTGGCCGACACCGAACGCCCGTCGCGGGCGCTCGTCGTGCACCGCCGCGGGCGCCCGACATCGCCCCTGCCCTAGGAAGCGGATTGCTTCTCCGCAATCAAATCGGCGAGGGTGAGTATTCGCTGGGCATCGCGGACATGCAGGCTCTCGATCATGCGGCCATCGACGGTGATCACGCTGGTACCCGCGGCCTGCGCCTGCTCGTAGGCCGAGACGATCTTGCGGGCGTCGGACACCTCCTTCTGTGACGGACCGAACAGCTCATTGGCTGGAGTGATCTGCGACGGGTGGATCAAGGTCTTGCCGTCGAATCCCATTTCGCGGCCCTGCCGGGCCTCGGCCCGGAATGCTTCCTCGTCGGTGATGTCGTTGAACACGCCATCCAAGATGACCTTGCCGGCCGCCCTCGCTCCCAACAGGGCCAGGCCCAGGGCCGGCAGCGCGGGCGCGCGCCCGGCGACGTGTAGCCCGTGCAGCTCGTTGACCAGGTCGTTAGTGCCCACCACCAAGCCGGCCAGGCGGTCGCTGGCCGACGCGACCTCCTCGGCGCGCAGAAAGGCCCGCGGCGTTTCCACCATCACCCACAGCTGCAACGACTTCGGTGCTCCCAGTGCGTCGAGTGAGTCGGCCAGCGCTTGAACCTGTTGCCCTGTCTCAACTTTCGGCACCAGCACGCCGTCGGCGCTCGATCCGGCCACGGCCGCCAAATCGTCATCGTGCCAGTCGGTGTCCAAGCCGTTGATGCGCACCACGATCTCGCGGGGCCGGTAGCTCTCCGACGAGATCGCGTCGCACACCGTCGCCCGCGACTCGGCCTTCGCGTCGGGCCCGACGGCATCCTCGAGGTCGAATATCAGCACGTCCGCCGGCAGCGTTTTACCCTTCTCCAGCGCGCGGGGCTTGTTGCCGGGCAGATACAGAGCGGATCGGCGCGGGCGCAGGGTCGGCATGGAGTGGTTCACTTCCTGTCGTCGAGCTCAGCGGGGATGGGCGCCACATGCGGGCACGACGAATGCGTGGTGCGCGCGGCATAGGCAGAAAGTACCCTTCGGTACCGGTGGGGTAGCCGCGGGTGGCGAAGGGCCCGGTGGGCGAACTGGCCGACGCGGCGGACGGAATCTGTGAAGGGGAAAACGAATGTCATCACTTGGCTCGGCGCGCAGCGAGGGCGACAGCTGGGACCTGGCCTCCAGCGTGGGGGCGACCGCCACCATGGTGGCGGCCTCCCGAGCGCTGGCTTCCCGCGAGCCAGATCCACTGCTTGATGACCGGTTTGCCGAGCCGTTGGTGCGAGCGGTCGGGCACCCCTTCTTCATCCGGATGCTGGATGGCGACATTCCACTCGAGAGCGACGACATGCCGACGACGCTGCAGCAGCGGCGCGAGCAGATGACCGTGCGGACCCGGTTTTTCGACGATTTCTTCGGCGCCGCCACCGCCGCCGGAATCCGGCAGGCGGTCATCTTGGCCGCCGGCCTCGACGCGCGGGCCTATCGGTTGTCGTGGCCTTCGGGCACCGTGGTCTTCGAGGTCGACCAGCCTCAGGTCATCGCCTTCAAGACCGACACGCTCGCCCAGATCGGTGCCGAACCGACCGCCGAGCGCCGGACGGTCGCTATCGATCTGCGCGATGATTGGCCAACAGCCCTGCGCGACAGTGGGTTTGACACCAGCTCCCCCACCGCCTGGATCGCTGAAGGCCTGCTGCCCTATCTACCGCCCGAAGCCCAGGACCGGCTGCTGGACAACATCACCGCGCTCAGCGCCGCGGGCAGCCGGCTGGCCACCGAGAACATCACCGATATGAGCGTATTCACCGACGAACGGGCTCGGGCGATGCGCAACACCTGGCGTCAGCACGGGCTGGACATTGACGTCGGCGAGCTGGTCTGGCTGGGGGATCGCCGTCCAGCCGCTGACCACCTGGCCGCGACCGGCTGGAACGTCACCCGCCACCCCACCGAACAGGTCTACGCCGACTACGGATTCGTGGTGCCCGACCACGAAATCCTCAAGGAATTCCGTCACGCAATCAGTTATCTCAGTGCCGAATTGAGCTGATCCCGGCGTGACCGCTGATGCCGGGCTGCTGCTAGGACCGGGCTTCGCGCCACTCCCGCTCGAACGGCAGCCGCCACGCATTGGGTGCGATCAATTGGTGAATGGCGTTGGGGCCCCATGTACCCGGCTGATACAGCTTGGCCGGGGGCGGATCGGTGAGGAGGTCTTCGGAACGCTCCCACAATGATTCGATGCCCTCGGCCGTATTGAACAGCGTGTGGTCGCCCCGCATCGCATCGAGAATGAGACGTTCGTAGGCTTCCAGCACGTCGACCACGGTGTCGATCTCCTGCGAGGAGAATTGCATGGACAGCTTGTCCAGCTTCATGCCGGGACCGGGCCGCTTGCCGTAGAAGGACAGCGAGACCTTCGAGTTGTCGGCAAGGTCGAACGTGAGGTGGTCGGGACCCTGGGTCCCCACCCCGGATCCGGGCGGAAACATCGTTCGCGGAGCCTCTTTGAACGCGATCGAGATGACGCGGATGCCTTCGGCCATCTTCTTGCCGGTGCGCAGGTAGATGGGCACCCCGGCCCATCGCCAATTGTCGATGCCGACCTTGAGGGCGATGAAGGTCTCGGTGTCGGAATCCTTTGCCACCCCGTCTTCTTCGCGGTAGCCGTTGTATTGACCACGAACCACATTCGAAGGCTTGACCGGCAGCATCGACCGGAACACCTTGTTCTTCTCTTCGCTGATGGCAAAGGGTTCCAGCGCCGTCGGCGGCTCCATCACCACGAACGCCATGACCTGGAACAGGTGGGTCACCACCATGTCCTTATAGGCGCCGGTCTCCTCGTAAAAGTTCGCCCGCTGGTCCAGGCCCAGGGCCTCGGGAATGTCGATCTGGATATGGTCGATGAAATTGCGGTTCCAGATCGGCTCGAATAGACCGTTGGCAAAGCGGAACGCCAAAATGTTCTGCGCGGCCTCTTTGCCCAAGAAGTGGTCGATGCGGAAAATCTGCGATTCCTCGAAGGTTTCGTGCACGAAGTCGTTCAGCGCCACCGCGCTGGCCAGGTCGGTGCCGAACGGTTTCTCCATGACCACCCGCGAGCGTTCGACCAGCTTGGCATCGCGCAACATGGTGATCACCTCGCGTGCCGCCTTGGGCGGCACCGACAGGTAGTGCAATCGCCGGACGTCGGGCCCCAGGTTGTCCTCGGCCTGCGCCACCGCGTCGGCCAGCGCCTCGGGTCCGGCGCCCTGCGGGACATAGGTCACGATCTTGGCGAAGTTCGACCACTGTTCGGACGAGAGCTTGTGCGTGCCGAAGGAATCGATCGCCTCCTTGGCGAGATCGCGGAATTCGTCTTGACTCAGGTCTTCCAGCGACGTAGCGACGATCTGAATATCGGGCGCCAATTCGGACTGGTCCAAATAGGCCAGACCGGGAATCAGCTTTCGTTTCGCCAGATCGCCCGTCGCCCCGAACAGGACGATGACGTGCGGGTCGAGCGGGTCGGAATGGTGGCGACGGGGGCGGCCGTCCGCAGCGGGGTAAGCGATGGTCTGAGGTTTCTCGGTAGCCACCCTTGCGATACTTCCATCGCCACGGCGCTGTGTCTCGTCCTTCGACAGCCGGCCGGATCTGGTTAGCGAACGCGCGATCGGGTATGGAATAGCGACGGGTTCCCGGCGCCGGGGCCCGTCCCCACCCACGCCCATGGAAAGCGAAATGACCAAACCCGACAAAGACCCGCTGAGCCGCGCGCAGGAGCTGGAAAACATCGTCGATCAGCTCGAGGAGAAGGTTACCGAGGAAAGCGAAGCCGAAGGCACCCCCGGCAACCGCACCGACCGGGAACAAGCGGCCGTCCGCGGCGCGGCTAACGAGCCGCCGGACTAGCGGGCCGCCGCCCCGACCCGGGTGTACGCCGTCATTCGCTCGGTAGGTCGACGGCGTGCGCCTTCAGCGTCGCCAGCAGCTCGGGTGTCGGCCATTCGTCGGCGCGGTACCGAACCGGATTGATGCCCGTGACGGGCAGGATGCCCAGCGCGTCGACGACCGTCGGGAAAGGCACGGTGAATGTGTCGGACACATCCGACGGGTCACCGACCAAAAACGTCACGTAGTCGGTCTGGGGCAACTCGCAGGCGACTCCCTGCCTCCATATCGCTGTGCTGCGCTGGCCCCACGCCGCTTCGATCACCTGCGCATCGCCGACGTATTGCGGGAATCGCTCGCGCCCATAGTGCTGTCGCAGAAACTCGGTCTGATGGCGGTATTCCGTTGTGCACAAAAGTGTTCGAGCCCTCAGCGCCAAGTCCCGCACCGGGTGGGGTCCGGCCTGATCGACCGGCGCGATGATGCTGCCGTTGATGGTGTAGCCCTGTGGCGAGATCGGCTGCTCGGCATGGAGGTACAGCTGCTCGGCGACCTCGAAGAGTTCCGCGGCTTGGTCGGGAGCGTCGGTGCCCAGCAGTAATACACCGTCGCCGGGGAAGAACACCAGCGGGCGAGGACCGCCCGCCACCGCCAGCGAACCAAGCCACCCGGTGGCCAAGATCATCGAATCGACGTAAGTGCCGCCGTCGGCGTCCTTCATCAGGATCTTCTCGCCCGGATCGAGGGCCTGCTGACGAGCGGAAAGGTTCTTCCTGGCGACCGCGAAGGCCTGGTCACCGGTGATGCTCCAAGCGTTCGTTTCGGCCGGGGTGACCAAGCTCCGCACGGTGGGCAGGTCGACCACAACCATTTCGTTGATGAACGGGAACACCGGGCGGACCCAGAATTGAGCCCCGTCGTTGACCAGCTGGTTGACGTAGCTTTGCGGGCGCAGCACGGGCCGGAGCAGGGATTGGACCTCGGCCCAGTCCGTAGGCGGTGCCGGTGGTTGGTCGGTTGGCATGTCCACGGTCGTGCGCTTCCTGCTCTTGAACAGCGAACACGCACGTTACACCCTGCACCCACCAGTACAAGTCACCTTTGCCGGCGCGCGCATCGGCCTCGAGTCACCGTCGGCGGCCCGAACCACGTTTGGAGGGCCTCGCGCAGCGCGGGGTCAGTACGGGCGCCCACCCACGCGACGTGTCCGTCCGGCCGGATCAACACCGCCGGCGGTGCGGCGACCGCGCCCAGCACCGGAAGCACGCACTGCTCAACATGTTTCGCGTCGACTACCCGTACCCGCTCCGCCCACGGCCCGATGTCGATGCAGCCGGCCTCGCCGAAATTGAGAAGCACCGGGCGGGCGTCTCGCAGCAACGCGAACACCCGAAGCGAACCATCGGGTGTGACGAGGTCTAGGTCGGGCATGCGGCGGCCCAGCAGCGGATGCCCGTCGCCCAGGTCGTAATGGATATCCAGGCCCGACATCATCGCGGCGAAGCAGGTGCGAGGTTCGTCCATGGCGAGAAGCTCGGACATGGTGTCGCGCAGTGCCTTGGTGCGGTCGTCGGGACGCAGCAGCGCCATTTGGGACATCGAATGGCGCAGTACCCGCTGCCCGACTGGATGCCGTTCGGCGTGATAGCTGTCGAGCAGGCTGTCGGGTGATGTCGTGTTGACCACCTGGGCCAGCTTCCACCCCAGGTTCACCGCATCCTGTACGCCGGTGTTGAGGCCCTGTCCGCCCACCGGGTGGTGGACATGTGCTGCGTCGCCGGCGAGTAAAACCCGCCCGCGGCGATAGGCTGCGGCCTGTCGCGCCGCGTCGGTGAACCGGGAAATCCAAGTGGGGCTGTGGATTCCGTAGTCGGTTTGATAGACGGCGATGAGTGCCTCACTCAAGTCACTCAGTGTGGGTTCGGCGGCCGCTCCGAGGTGCCGCTCGGTGACCATGACCCGCACCGGTCCGCCGTCTTTTTCGGCGGACAGGGCATGGACGCCGAGCGCATCGTGGCGGATCCCCCACTGCGGGGATTGCCCAGTGTCCAAAGCCATTTGGACCTCGGCCAGCAGATAGCTGGTCGTCGCGTCCCAGCCCGGAAAATCGATTCCGGCCGCCTTGCGTACGGCACTGCGTCCTCCATCGCACCCGACCAGATACTGCCCCCGCATCACCTGCCCGTCGCCCAGGCCGACCTCGACGCCGGCATCGTCCTGGGCGAGGGTCGTCACCTCGTTGCCGCGATAAATGCGCGCCCCGAGCTCGCTGATCCAGTCGGCCAGAATGCGTTCGATCTCGTTCTGCCACAACGCGAGTCCGTAGGGGTGCCGAGTGGGAAAGTCGCTGATGTCCAGCCGAATCTGGGAGTAGCCGGCGACCTGTGCCACCTGGCCCCGGGACAAAAACCGGTCGGCGATGCCGCGCTGGTCGAGGACTTCGATGGTGCGGGCATGCAGACCGCCGGCGCGAGCACCGATCAGGTTTTGGTTGGCCCGCCGTTCGACGATGGCGACGTCGACCCCGGCCAGCGCCAACTCGCCCGCGAGCATCAGCCCGGTCGGGCCGCCTCCGGCGACGAGCACCGTATGCGCGATCTCGCCGCGCGACTTCTCCGATGTCCGCAAGACACCCACTTCACCACCCCGATCCGTCTGAATTCTCGCTGCGGACAGCGATTTTGCATCACCACCCGGGTCTTGCGGCAAGCCCCCATCTGGGCTATAGGTTGAAAGTGGCGGGGAAAGCAATCACAAACGGTCGCGCACGGTATCGATTGCGCGGTAAATTCGCTGCTCACTGACCGGGCGAGGGGTGCCGAGTTGTTGGGCCCACAGACTTACCCTGAGTTCCTCGATCTGCCGGGCGATATCGCGAACGTCGGTGGCCGTCTTCGCAGTTTGGGGAAGCTCAGCCAACAATTCGTCGTAGGCGTGCTGCACCGCCCGCACCCGTTGCATGCGCTCCCGATCGGCCTGGACGGCGCGGGCCAGCCCGTCGAGGCGGCGGCGGATCCCGAGCAGGTAGCGGGTGAGGTCGGCGAGGTGCGCGGCCCCGGTGGCGGTGACGAAGCCGGCCGGCAACAGCCGAGTCAGTTGAGCGCGGATGTCGGCGATCGCATCGGCGTGCGCGGGCGGCGGATTGCCGGGCAGCGAAAGTTGCACCTCTTGAGCGGCGGCCAGCACCTTCTCGACGCGGCCCACCACGTCGACGGTGTTGGGCAGCAGGGACTTTGCCGCCCGCTGTTGCAGCGCGGCGAACTCCGCGTGCGTCCACACCGGTGTCGTCACGAGCGTGTCGGTCGCGGCGTCGGCGCAGTCGTCGAGCAGCGCGGACAAGTCACCGTCCGGGTTGGTGCTCAAGGCCAGCCGGGTACGTGGATCGAGTTGACGCGCAATGGCTTTGACCGGCGAGGCGACACTGAGTCGCAGCAACCGCCGGAGACCCGCTCGCATCTTCCGATCCTGTTCGAACGACGTGGCGAACACGCGAAGGTCGACGCCACCGACCGTGTCGACCAGTGCGGGAAAGCCGCGCACGGTGCGCCCATCGATCGTGCGCTCGATGACGCGGGGCAGTTCGTCGAGGTCCTCGGGCCAGTCGCGCAACCCCGCGCACTCCAGGTCGCCTGCGACCGCATGCGCGACGGCCTGCCGTGCCGTCGTCGTGAGCTGTTCCTGCAGTATCCGCAGATCCTTGCCGCGTGCCACCTCGGTGCCATCGCCGGACTCGACCTTGAACGTCACCCGCAGATGCGGCGGTAGTTTGTCCAGGTCGAAGGCGTCCAGGGGCACCAAAATGCCGGTGCGACGGCGTAATTCACGTTGCAGTGCCGGCAGCAGCGGTTCGCCGGATGGGTCGATTGCGGCCAGCACCGCACGGGCTGTGTCCGGGGCGGGAACGAAGTTGCGGCGCACGTCTTTCGGCAGTGAGCGGATGAGCGCGGTCACCAGCTCCTCGCGCAGCGCCGGCACCTGCCAGGCGAACTCGTCGCCGCCCAGCCGCGCCAGCACATCAATCGGCACGTGCACGGTGACCCCGTCGTCGGCGGCGCCCGGCTCGAACCGGTAGGTCAGCGGCAGCGCGACATCGCCTGTCCGCCAGGTGTCGGGGCGATCCGCATCGGCGGTCTCATCGGTGCGCAGCAGGTCGGCGCGGGTAAAGGTCAGCAGGTCCGGCGTCTTGTGCCGCTGCTTCTTCCACCACGCGTCGAAGTGCCGTGCGGACACCACCTCAGCGGGAATGCGAGCGTCGTAGAGCGCGTAGATGTCGTCGTCGGCGACCAGCAGGTCGCGGCGGCGGGCCCGCTCCTCCAGCTCCTCGAGTTCGGAGCGCAGCCGCGCGTTGTCACCGAAGAAGTGATGGCGGGTATGCCACTGTCCCTCGACCAGCGCGTGGCGGATGAACAGTTCGCGTGCCACCACCGGCTCGATGCGTGCGTATCCGACGCGGCGGCGCGCGACCAGCGGCAGCCCGTACAACGTCACCCGCTCGAACGCCATCACCTCGCCGCGCTTGGCGTCCCAATGCGGTTCGCTGTAGGTGCGCTGCACCAGATCGCCGGCGACCCGCTCCACGACCTCCGGCTGGACGCGCGCAGCGGTCCGCCCGTACAGCCGGCTGGTCTCCACCAGCTCCGCCACGACCACCCAGCGCGGTGGCCGTCTGGTGAGCGCCGAGCCGGGGGCGAGCACAAAGTGCGAGTTCCGGGCGCCCACATACTCGCGGCTGTCTTCGCGGCGCATCCCCACATGCGACAGCAGCCCGGCAAGCAGTGCCGCGTGCACCCGCGCCGGATCGACCGGCTCGTCAGGGCCGGCGTCTTCGACGACGCCCACGTCGCGGGCGACGCTGCGCAGCTGCCCGACCAGGTCCTGCCACTCACGAATGCGCAGATAATGCAGAAACTCAGAACGGCACATCCGTCGAAAGGCATTGCCCGATAACGATTTCCGCTGCTCACGCAGATAACGCCACAGGTTGAGATAGGACATGAAGTCGGAATGCTCGTCGGCGAAACGGGCATGCTTTTGGCGAGCGGCCTCCTCGCGGTCACTTGGCCGCTCACGCGGGTCAGGGATCGTCAGCGCCGCGGCCAACACCAGCATCTCGCGCACGCAGCCCTCGGTCTGTGCCTGTAGAACCATCCGGCCCAGCCGGGGATCGACGGGCAGTCGAGCCAGGCGGCGGCCGAGGTCGGTGATCGCGCCGTCCCGGTCGAACGCGCCGAGTTCGGCCAGCAACTGTATGCCGTCGCGTACGCTGCGCCGGTCCGGCGGATCGAGGAAAGGGAACTTCTCGATGTCGCCGATTTGCAGGGCTGCCATCTGCAGCAGCACGGCGGCAAGATTCGTTCGCAGGATCTCGGGCTCGGTGTAGCGCGGCCGGGCCGCGAAATCCTGCTCGGAGTACAGCCGGATGCACACACCGGGCGCGACCCGGCCGCAGCGGCCGGCCCGCTGCGCGGCCGACGCCTGCGAGATCGGCTCGATCGGCAGCCGCTGCACCTTCAAGCGCCGGCTGTAGCGCGAGATGCGTGCGTTGCCGGGGTCGATGACATAGCGGATCCCGGGCACCGTCAACGACGTTTCGGCGACGTTGGTCGACAGCACCACACGCCGCCCGGTGTGAGGCGCGAACACTTTGTGTTGCTCGGCGGTGGGTAGCCGGGCGTACAGCGGAAGTACCTCGGCGTGCTTGAGTCCACTCAAAGCCTCAGCGGTATCGCGGATCTCGCGCTCCCCGGAGAGGAAGACGAGGATGTCCCCGGGTGGCTCTGCCTCGAGTTCACCGATGGCGTCCACGATCGCCTCGACCTCGTCGCGGGTCTCGGTACGCACGATCTCGTGGTCGGGATCGTCGGGGTCGTCCTCGGCGGCGGACGGCACGGCGACTTCCAGCGGCCGGTAACGCACCTCGACCGGATACGTCCGCCCGGACACCTCGATGATCGGCACGCCCCCGCCGCTGATCACATGTTCGCCCCCGCTGCTGATCACATGTTCGGCTCCGCCGAAGTGATCCGCGAAGCGCTGGGGCTCGATCGTCGCCGAGGTGATGATCACCTTCAGATCGGGGCGGCGCGGCAACAATTCGCGCAGATACCCGAGCAGGAAGTCGATGTTCAGGCTGCGTTCGTGCGCCTCGTCGAGAATCAGGGTGTCGTAACGCAGCAGACGGCGGTCGCGCTGGATCTCGGCGAGCAGGATGCCGTCGGTCATCAGCTTGATCAACGTGCGGTCGCTCACCTGGTCGGTGAACCGCACGGTGTAGCCGACTGTGTCGCCGAGCGGGCTGCCCAGCTCGTCGGCGATCCGCTGGGCGACGGTGCGGGCGGCCAACCGGCGAGGCTGGGTGTGCCCGATGGTTCCGCGGATGCCGCGGCCGGCCTCGAGACAGATCTTGGGCAGCTGGGTGGTCTTTCCTGACCCGGTCTCCCCCGCGATCACCACTACCTGATTCGCCCGGATCGCTTCTGCGATCTCCTGCCGCCGCTCGCTGATCGGCAGGTCGGGATAGGTGATCGTGGGCACGGCGGCCTGACGGGCGGCGACGACCATTCGTGCCGCCGCGATCTGGTCGGCCAGTTGAGCCAGTTTCTCCGGCGGGGCCCCGCGCAGGTTCTTCAGGCGCTGGCCCAGGCGGGCGGCGTCGCGCAAGGTTGTACCGTCAAGCTGTTTGCGCAACTGCGCTGCAGACGGTTCGGCCACCCCGCACAGAATAGGCATCCGCCCAGCGATAACCCCACCGCCTCGAGTGATCCGGCGGGGTTGACGGCGGCCGAATCCGGGTATTAGGTGGCGAGTCCATCGAATTGGATGTCGGCTTGCGGGGAAGTGATCGGCAATGGTCGGTTGGCTGGACAGGCTGCAGCGACGGAATCGAGTCGTCGGCGTGATCGTCGCCGTTGTGTACAAGTACAACGACGATCAGGGCGGCTATCTTGCCGCCCTGATCACCTATTACGGGCTGGTATCGCTGTTTCCGCTGCTGCTGCTCTTGACCACCGGTCTTGGGGTGGTGCTGGCCGGTCGGCCCGACCTGCAAGCTCAAGTGCTGCACAGCACCTTGAGCCAGTTCCCGGTGCTCGGCGATCAGCTGCACCACCCCCAAGGGCTCAGCGGCGGCGCGGTCGGCGTGGTGGTGGGCCTGCTCGGCGCGGTCTATGGCGGTCTCGGGGTGGGACAGGCACTGCAGAACGCGATGGACACCGTGTGGGCGGTGCCGAAGCACAAGCGCCCCAACCCGATTCGGTCGCGTCTACGCAGCTTGATGCTGCTGTTGGTACTCGGCTCGGCCGCCATCGCGGCCACCGTACTCGCTGCGGCGGGTCACGCCACCGGAGCACTCGGCGTCTTCAGCAAGATCGGCCTGGCACTGGCTGCCATGGCGATCAACGCAGGGATCTGCCTGGTTGCTTTTCGGGTGACCACGGCGCGCACGCTGACCTATCGGCAGGTGTTGCCGGGAGCCATTGCCGCAGCGTTCATTTGGCAGATGCTGCAGTGGTTCGGCGGCGGCTATGTGGCGCACACCGTGAAACGGGCCAGCGCCACCAACAGTGTGTTCGCATTGGTGTTGGGGGCATTGGCGTTTCTGTTCCTCGCGTCGGTGGCGTTGGTGATGTGTGCCGAGATCAACGTGGTCTTGGTGGAGCGGCTATACCCGCGTGCCTTGCTCGGCGCATTCACCGAGGAAGCGGATCTGACCGTGGCGGATCGGCGAACGTACACCAAAAAGGTCAAAGCCGAACGGGTCAAAACCGCCGAGCGGGTCAGCGTGCATTTCGAGGACGTCAAGCGCGCGCCGGCGAAAACCCCTGGGCGCCTTGGGAACTTCCATAGCTTCCATCGCCCGCGCACACCATGACGGGGGCTTTCCCCGGCTAACGGCTCGGTGGTGGGCCCGGCGCAATAGTCTGCAGTGATGAGTTTGGTCACCTATGAGCTACAAGACCACGTCGCCACCATCACCCTGAACCGGCCCGAGGCGCGCAACGCCATCAACGGCGCGCTTCGCCAGGACCTCAATGGGGCCTGGGACCGTTTCCGCGACGATTTGGAAGCGTGGGTCGGGATCCTGACGGCCAACGGCAGCGTCTTCTGTGCCGGCGGCGACCTCAAGGACGGCGAAGGCTCGGTCGGCACCTTCGGCGGTACCTTCTGGGAGAAGCCGACCATCAACTCGTTCGAATCCGGCATGGAATTGTTCAAGCCGACCATCGCGGCGGTGCACGGCCCGTGCATCGGCTACGGGGTCACCGGGGTGTTGTTCTGCGACTTCGTCATCGCCAGCACCGAGGCCACGTTTTGTTTTCCTGAGGTCTCGATCGGGGTGCCCACCATCGTCGGAGCCATCCGGCTTCCGCATCGGGTGGGCTGGGCCAACGCCATGGAACTGCTTTTGACCGGAAAGCCGATGAGCGCCGAGCGGGCCAAAGAGATCGGCCTGGTCTGGAAGCTGGTCGAGCCCGACCAGCTGCAGGCCGAAGCCCAGTCCTGGGCCCGGACGCTCACCGAGGCCGCACCGTTGGCGCAGCGGGCGACCAAGGAGGTGGCGTGGCGGACCGCGGACATGGGCTGGATCGAGTCCGTGCGCTTCGGCGAGACCATGCGCAAGGTGGCCGGTGCGACCGAAGACGTCGGCGAGGGCCTGCGGGCCTGGGCCGAGAAGCGCAAGCCGCAGTGGCGCGGGCGGTAACGGTCGGGCCGTTGACCGAACGGGTGGATGAGCGATTGCGCGCCGAACTGAGCCGGGTGCGCAGCCGCGGCGGCCGCGGTGCCGACCATGCCGAGACCGCAATGGGCGACGGGCCGATCAGGCAGCGGCTCGAGTCGGCGATCCGTGCGTTGACCGAGCATCGGGGTCCGACAAGCAGCATCTGCCCGTCAGACGCGGCCCGCGCGGTCGGCGGCGGCAGTTGGCGCGGCTTGGTGGACGACGCCCGGGAGATTGCCCGGCAACTGGCCAGATCGGGCGACGTGGAGATCACCCAGCGCGGTGACGTCGTCGACCCCGACGCCGATTGGTCCGGGCCGATTCGGATCCGGACCACCGGACCGTGAACATCGGCATTGTGCTGCCACGTCGTCGTCGGCTCGAACGCAGCTGCGCGCCCTAGCGCCAGCCGCCGAGACCGCCGCAACCGGCGATATGACAGGATTTCGGCATGAGTGCACGCAGACTTGCTCGCTGGGTTGGTATCGCGGTTGTGACGACGTGGGCGCTGCTGAGTGCACCCATCGCAACCCCCACCGCCGTTGCCGACGGGTGTTCGGACGTCTCGGTGGTGTTCGCCCGGGGCACCCACCAGGAGCCCGGTCTCGGCAACATCGGACAGGCGTTCGTCGACTCGCTGACGTCGCAGTTGGGTGGACGGTCAGTTGACGTCTACCCGGTCAACTACCCCGCGAACGACGACTACCACAACAGCGCCAACGCCGGCGCCAATGACGCAAGCGCGCACATCCAGGACGTGGTGGCCAACTGCCCGAACTCGAAAATCGTGCTCGGCGGCTACTCGCAGGGCTCGACGGTGATCGATCTGGCCACCAACGCGCTGCCGGCCTCGGCGGCCAACCATGTCGCCGCCGTCGCCCTCTTCGGCGAGCCCACCAGCCAGTTCTCCAGCATGTTGTGGGGCGGCCAACCGCTACCGACGATCAATCCGGCCTATGGCTCCAAGGTCACCAGCCTGTGCGCGCCCGACGATCCGATCTGCTCCGGCGGCGGCAACATCATCGCGCACGTTTCCTACATCGAAGACGGGATGACCGCCCAGGCCGCGACCTTCGCCGCCAACAAGATCGATCAAGCCGCGCCGCGCACCTGACGACGTCAGTCGTTCGCCCGCTCCTCTTGCCGTTGCCGCTTCTCGGCGTCCGCCAACTCCGCGACCCGATCCGCCTCGGCGCGCTTGTCGGCAGCCTCGCCGAGCTTGTCCTCGGCCGCATCGATCTTGGACGCTGCAGCCTTGGCGGCGGCCTTCTCGGCGGCTTGAGTCCGGTCTTCGACCTGGCGTTTGGCTGACTCGACCGTCTGCTTCCGCTGGGAAGCGGTCTCGTCGGCGCGCTGCTTCGCCGCCGCACTCTGCCGCTGCGCCGATCGCGCCGCTTCACGTTTGCGCTGCTCGGCGGTGATACGCGCCTCTTTGACTTGCTGCTGGGTGGCGGCCTGCGCTTCCTCGCGTTCCTGGATCGCCTCGTCGCGGGCGCTCCTGAGCTTGGCGTCCGCCTGTGTTTTCCTGACCGCGGCTTTTTTGTCCAGTTGCGCCGCGCGGCCCAGCGCGTCGCTGCGTTCGACCAGGGCTGCCCCCCGCTCGACGAGCGTCGTGTCGCCGAGCACATTGCCCACGGTGGTGTCGAGCATGCCGAGTGAGCGCTCGTACAGCAGCCGCGCCGGTGCTTCCCTGGGGATGCGGTTGACGACCTGATCCTCGATCAACTGCAACGGGAATCGGGCGAGTTGGTAGTGAAACCGCAGGACTGCCAGCGGGACTTGGGAAATTTTCATCAACTTCTCCTCAAGGTGAGGCCCGCCGTCAGGGCAGGTCGGCTTCGTCGGTCACGTTCTGGGCCTGGCGTCGTAGCCGGTCGGCCTCGGACTCCTCATTGCGGGCCGCCTGGACCGAGGTCTGGTGGTCGGCGACGGCGTCGACGATCTCCTCGGACGCCTCGCGGATTTCTGCCCGCTCTTCGGCTTTGGCCAGCTGAATGTCACGCTCCGCGTCCACCTCGGCCTGAGTCTTCGCAGTCATCGCCTGTTGATGCGCCGACCGGTCGGCAGCACGCTTCTGGGCGGCCTCCTGGGCCTCAATCGAATCCTCGGCGGCCACCGCCTGCGCGTTCGCCGACAGGCGTTGTTGGGCGCCCTCAACCTTGACTTCGGCCGCGTCCTCTTGGGCTTGTTTGGCCTGGGCTTCGGCCACGGCCTCGGTCGCATTCGCTTCCTTGCGGGCATGCGCCTGGGTCTGCTCGAGTTGCCCCTCGGCGGTCAGCGATTCGTTGCCCGTAATTGCCCCGGCGACCTCTTTGGCTTTGCCTTTGATCGAGTCGATCAGGCCCCTGCGGGCTTCCTCGGCCTTATTCTGCTCACTCATCATTCTCCTTGAGGCGTTGACCGAAACCTTCGGTCGTGTCTGGTGGGTGGTTCCACGAACTGGGCCGATCAAACACGGACGTGTCTCAGGCCACTGATCGCGGGGCCGTCGTCAATGCGTTGACCGCATTGAATTCAATAGCAGCACAATAGATTTCGTGCTCACGCTGCGGCGTAGCGCGCGAACGCGCGATATCCCGATACGCTGGGCGGCATGGCGATCGAGTCCAGCATGCTCCCCCTCGGTACCGCCGCACCGGCGTTCGCCCTGCCCGAGCCGGCCACCGGCCGCACGCTCAGTAGCGACGATCTGACCGGTCCGGCCCTGGTCGTCACCTTCATTTGCAACCACTGCCCGTACGTCAAGCACGTCGCCGACGGGCTTGCCGCGCTCGGTGGTGACCTCGCCCAGCAAGGTGTTGCGATGGTTGGCATTTCGAGCAACGACGTGGTCACCTACCCGCAGGACGGCCCCGATCAGATGGTCGCGGAGGCCCGCAGCCATGGCTGGACGTTCCCCTACCTGTATGACGAAACCCAAGACGTTGCCCGTGCTTTTTCAGCCGCGTGCACACCCGACACGTTCGTTTTCGACGGCGAACGCCGATTGGTCTACCGCGGCCAACTTGATGATTCGCGACCGGGAAACGGCCGGCCGGTCACAGCCGCGGACGTCCGCGCCGCGGTCGACGCGGTACTGGCCGGGCGACCGGTGAACCCCCAGCAGCGTCCGTCAATCGGATGCGGTATCAAATGGCGTTGAGCCGAGATTAAAAGCATCGATACCGGGTAGCTGGACTTCCACTACCTCGAGAGGGGGGCGTTATGCGAGGAGCAGTCATCTACGGCGCCGGGGATGTCCGATTCGAGGACCTGCCGGAACCCGAGATCGTCGCCCCCACCGACGCGATCATCCGCACCACCGCGACCTGTGTGTGCGGTTCGGATCTGTGGGACTACCGCGGCATCAACCCCGTTCCCGAACCCAAGCCGTTCGGTCACGAGTACTGCGGTGTCGTCGAAGCCGTCGGCAGCGAGGTCACCTCGGTCAAGCCGGGTCAGTTCGTCATCGGGTCCTTCTATGCTTCCGACGGCACCTGCCCAAACTGCCGCAACGGCGTCCAAAGTTCTTGCGTGAACGGGGTGCTGATGGGCGGCTGCCAAGCGGAGTCGGTGCGTATCCCGTGGGCAGACGGCAGTCTGGTGGCACTGCCCGATGAACCCGACGAGGAATTGATTCCGGACCTGCTGACCCTGTCGGATGTGATGGGCACCGGATGGTTCGCCGCCGAAGCTGCCAATGTCGTTGCGGGCATGACGGTGGCCGTGGTGGGTGACGGCGCGGTCGGGTTGTGCGCGGTGCTGGCCGCACGCGAAAAGGGCGCCGAGCGGATCATCGCGATGAGTCGCCACGAGCCCCGGCAGAAGCTGGCGCGCGAGTTCGGCGCCACAGACATCGTCACCGAACGCGGCGATGACGGTGTCGCGGTCATCAAAGACATGACCGAAGGCGTCGGCGCCGACGCCGTGCTGGAATGCGTCGGCACCGGGCAGGCCATGCAACAAGCCATCCAATCCGCTCGTCCGGGCGCCTTCGTCGGGTTTGTCGGCGTCCCCCACGATGTCACCATCTCCGGCGAGCAACTTTTCCGCACCCAAGTCGGGCTGCGCGGCGGCCCGGCCCCGGTCCGGCACTTCTTGCCATCCCTGATCGAGTCGGTGCTCGACAGAAGAATCAACCCCGGCAAGGTGTTCGACCTGCGCCTGCCTCTCGAGCAGGTTGCCGAGGCCTACCGGGCGATGGACGAGCGGCGCGCTATCAAGGCCTTCCTGCAGCCGTGAGGTCGGTCACCGCGCCCGCGGCCCCGGACGGTCGTCGCGTTGTTTCGGCTACCGTCGACCGTATGTCCAAAGTCTCCGGTAACGACCTGATCGACGACGTCACCCCTGGCGACATCATCGCCGTGGACCGCGGCTCGGGTGAACAGCCCTACAAAGTCGTCTTCAAGGATTCCAGCGACGCGGGTTATCTCATCACGTTCGAGACCGACGGCGGCGAAACGTTTCAGCTCGACCTGCCCGCCGGCACGAAGGTGACAAGGTCCCTCGAGGCCAAGTGGGAGTCTGCGCAGAGCCCCACCCCGAACTCGGAGCACTAAGCGCGGCCGGCCACCGCGCTCGCGCGTCGGGCTCGGCCGATCTGATTCGGTCGCAATCCGAGCGAAGGCTGTTGGCAGGCAGTACTTTCGGGTGATCAGCCGCGTTACGCACGGCCGAGCGAATCGCGGATTCGCACCCCGAGCGTTTGGATGGCCGGGGGACGGGTACCGCATGCCCACGGAAGGGAGCATGCGGTGAGAGATGTTCGAGAACACCAAGGTCGATCATGACCGCGCAACTTCCTGATCCCGACCCGGCACAAACACCTGGGCTCGAGCCAGGAGGAGGCGTGGCACCGGGCAGCACTCCCCCGGCTGCGCCCCAAACGTCCGGTGTATCCGAGCCACAACCGCCGAACACCCGTCGCTTCACTCCCAGTTCGGTGCTTACCGTGGTCGCCGTCTGCATATTCGCCGCGGCGTTCATCGCGGTGGCGGTACTGCTCGTGATGAAGATGGCCGGGGCGGGCGGCTAAGCATGTCGAAATCTGATTACGTTCGCTCCGTAGCGGGCATAGCCACCTGCATGGTCGACGATGCCGGGCAGGCGCCGCAGGAGAATCCGGAGAAGGACCAGTCGCAGTGGGTGACCGGCGACGAGCCCATGACCGGTCCGCAGCGCAGCTACTTGAACACTCTGGCGCAGGAAGCTGGCGAGGAGATCCCGGAGAATCTCACCAAAGCGGAGGCGTCCAGCCTGATCGACAAGCTGCAACAACGAACCGGGCGGGGCGGCTCGTGACCATCGGCGCCGAGGATGTCCGGCGACTGCTCGCCAGCCCAGACGCGGACACAGCCCTGGTAGTGGTCGAGGGGCGCGCCGCGGTCGTTGCGGCGGCGGATCTGAACTCGCCGGAATACCGAGGTGCCCTGCAGGTTACGACGCGCCAGGAATTGCTGCAGCGAGTCGGACAAGCGGATTTATCCGACCGGGAGCTGGCCGAGCAAGCCGAAGATCTCGACACGGCCGTACGAAACTTGGGTGGTTGACCCATCGCGCGCCGCGCCGCCGGCCGTTGCATACAGCGCGGTTTATGGGCCGATGGTGACGGGGTCATCGACCCGGATAACGCCCTTGGCCACCACCGCGAGGTAAGCCCCTGCGCACGCCTGTTTACCGTGACCCCCTGTGTCCAAACGGTTTTCAGCCGCCGGTATGCGAAGGGCCTGCGGCGCCCGCGGCAGCGGGCCGTGCTCGAGTGTGGGAACCACGCAACGTGACGTCGCCGTAAGGACGCGCACCCGCGCCTCGCCGATGGCGAGATCATCACCAACCCAGTCGTTTTCGGCATACGGCGGGTAGTCCGGCGGGGTACTGATCACCAGATTGGGCCGGTACCGCAGCGCCTCCACACCGATGTGCTCGAGGGTGGCGGTCGTGATCGCATGCAAAGGAGCTTCGTCGGTGAACGACTCGCCCGGGGTGGCCGCGGCGATCCGCAGAATGCGGCCCGCGACGTCGGCGTCGAGGCCGAGTTCGAGCAATTGCTCCGGATCGGGACGCACCAGTGTCGCGCCGTCGGGGCGTTGCCTGACCAACCGGACCCGCCGTCGCGTCAGCCGGGAGATCAGTTCGTCGACACCGGGATCATCGGCGGCCACGTTGCTGCCGTCGGGCAGCGTGATTCGCACACCCCGGGAATCTGCCCGCGCGGTGCACGTCAAGAGATCGCGCCAGAGGCGGGGATTCTTCGCGCTGGCCACATGTCCGGTCTCACCATCGACGAGTGCCAGTCGCCGGTCGCCCTCGGCGCCGGCCTCGTCGACCCGCAGGCAGTCGAGGGTTTCGCCCAGCATCGACTTCACCGGATACCGAAGCAGTGCCTGCACCCGCATCTGCACGCTGGGTTTATCGCGGGGGGTCGACTTCTTCATTGGCACCTTCAGTGGAGTTTCACTGCACACTGTGCCCCAAACCGCCTGGCGTTACCAGGGATCAGCCGGGCGCCGCGGTGACGACGATCGACTGATCGCTGGTCTGCCACGCAGTCATGAAAGTGGTGAGGCCGACCTGTTCATCGGCGTGATCGGTACCGGGGTCGTTGAGATGAACGGTCTCTTTGCCGGTGTCGATACCCGTCACGACCAGGAAGTGGTCGGCCTTGGTGCGCTGGTCATCGGCATTCAAGATCACCGAGGAGTTGACGAACGCGATGATCTTGCGGTCGTTCGCCAGGCCCGTGAACATCCGCACCGATCGGTCAAGGAACACACCGGAATTGGGTCGCGATCAGCTTGGCAGTAGGCGCTTTTTCTGCTCTTCGAACTCCTGCTGCGTCAAGATCCCGGCGTCGCGCAGCGACGCCAGTTCGCGCAACTCGGCGGCGATGCTGGTGATCGGGCCGCCCGCCGCAACCTGCGGTGTCGCCGTCGACTCGATCGTCGGCTCCTTCGGCGCCTCGCGCGTCGCCTTTTCGATCCCGCCGGCCCGGGCCCGCTCGCGCCCCAGGGCACCCCCGGTACCGGCCATCGCTCGCCCGGCCATGCTCGCCACGGCCATCTCGCCGAATAAACCCCCGGCCCCACTGGGAGCGGCGGCGGCCGCGGCTTCCGCGGCGGCGCCGGCGGTGGTGGTGGGCAGGACGACGGCGGCCGGACGAATTGCCGGGGCGGCCGCCGTCCAGCCTGGCGGCACCGACAGACCGCCGACCGTGTTGGCCTGGCCAAGCCCCGCTGACGCCAGCGATCCGAACCCGCCCGCCGGGTTGGTGATAACCGGAAATGAGGTGGGCGGCACCGCGCCGGTGCCCGGCCAGGACTGCACACCGGCCCAGCCGCTGACGATGTCATCGGTGTGGAAACCGGTCAGCGTGCCGGCCACGTCGAACGGAAGAGCGATCAACGTACCCGGCGTGTCGATACTGAGCCCGGCCACGCTGGCCGGCGCATCGAGGAAGAACGTGGTGAGATCGGCTCCCAGTCCCAGCACGTCCGTCGTCGAGGCCGGGGCGGCGGCGAGGTTGGGCCCGAACGCAGCGTTGCTCAGCAGGTTGGGTACCGCAGAGAATGATTGCTGCACGGCGTTTTGGGTGCTTCCGGCCGCGGTGCCGGTGGCCTGAGCCACGGCCTCGGACTGGCCGGCGCCGGAATTGCTGGTCGGGTCCGGCTGGGTAAACGGTGTCAGTCGTGTTGCCGAGGCCGTCGTGCCCGCGTAGCCGAACATGGCCGCCGTGTCTTGCGCCCACATCTCGGCATACTCGGTCTCGGTTTGGGCAATCGCCGGTGTGTTCTGCCCCAGGATGTTGGTTGCGACAAGTGTCGCGAGCCGGGTGCGGTTGGCCGCGACCACGGGGGGCGGCACCGTCTGGGCGAACGCCGTCTCGTAGGCGTAAGCGGCAGATCTGGCCTGGTTGGCGGCTTCTTCGGCCTGGGCGCCGGTGGTTCGCATCCACTCCAAATAGGGGGTGATCGCTGCGACCATGGACGCCGACGACGGGCCGACCCATGGACCGGAGGTTAAGGCCGTGATCTCGGCCTGATAGGAGGTCGCCGTCGATTGCAGTGCGGCGGCCAACTCGTCCCATGCCATCGCGGCGGCCAGCATCGGTCCCGACCCCGGACCGGCGTACATCCGCGCGGAGTTAACCTCCGGCGGTAGTACTGCGAAGTCCACGTCGTGCTCCTCCGATCGCTTTCATGGCCACAAGGGGCATTGACGGCCTCGATGCGCGTCGTATGGGGTTAGCCAACCGAGCAGCAAACAAATCGCATTCCCTCCCGGGCCGCCAACGCCGCGAACGAAGACGGCCGAATAAGACGTCCCCAGTGCTAGGGGACCGGTCTCACACGTTTGCAAGTGCTCCCACATCAACCTGTACAGCGAAATTGTTGCCGTGGGTTAACGATAGGTTACCTGCACATGACGGCAGAAACTCACAAGGGTTCGGCTCGTATTGCGCAAATCACCGCAGCCGGCGCTAACCGGGCGGGCAGGTTTCGCGCACCGCCCCGCGCGCCCATGCTCGCACCTTAAGCACTGGTGAAAAGGGTTAGGGCACGCCCAGCAGGTCGGGCGGCGCCGGTTCTGCTTGGATTTGTGGCATCCCCGCGAGTGAGGTCTTTGATGAAAATTGTGCTGGCCGCCTACGGCAGCCGCGGCGACGTCGAACCCTGCGCCGCCGCAGCACGGGAGCTACAACGCCGCGGCCACGAGGTCGTCGTCGCAGTCCCGCCCAACATGACCGGATTGGCCGAGGCGGCGGAGCTTGCCGCGGTCGCTTACGGACCCGACACCCGCGAACAGATCCACATGGCGACCAATTTCGTCCGCAACGTGCACAACCCGATGAGCGCGTTGCCGCAAATCATCGAGCGGGTCACCAAGGTGTGGACCGGCAAGAGCGAGACGCTGGCGTCGTTGGCGGCGGGCGCCGACCTGCTGGTGGCCGGGATGAACGAGCAGCGGCTCGCCGCGAACGTCGCGGAGCATCTCGGCATACCGCTGGCCGCGCTGCACTTCTTTCCCGCCGACATCCTGGAACTCGGCGGGCTGCAATCCGACGTCACCAGTGCGGCCGAAGGGGCCCAGCGGCGCGCGCTCGGTTTGCGCGACGACGCCGAGCGGCCGGCGCAACCAGCGCTCGAGATACAGACCTACGACGAGCTCTGCGCGCCCGAACTGGCGCAGCAATGGGCCTGCTCGGGGTACCGACGCCCCTTCGTGGGTTCGTTGACGCTCGGAATACCGGCCGATGCCGACGACGAGGTGTTGTCCTGGATAGCCGATGGGACGCCGCCGATCTACTTCGGATTCGGCAGCACCCCCGTCACCTCCCCCGCCGAGACGGTCGCCGTGATCAGCGCGGCCTGCGCGCAAATCGGCGAGCGTGCGTTGATCTGCAGCGGCCCAAACGATTTCACCCACATCCCGCCCGCCGACCACGTGAAGATCGTGGAGGCGGTGAACCATGCCGCCGTCTTTCCAGCCTGCCGCGCGATCGTGCACCACGGGGGCGCCGGAACCACTGCAGCGGGCATGCGGGCGGGCGTGCCCATGTTGATTCTCTGGCTCTGGCTCGATCAGCCGATATGGGCTGAGGCGGTCAACAGGTTGGAAGTCGGCCTGGGGCGGGCGTTCTCGGACTCCACCCTCGACTCGCTGGTCGCCGATCTGCGTTCGGTGCGTGCTGCCCATTACCTCAGCAGGGCCCGGGAGGTCGCTACCCAAGTGACCACATCGACGGAAAGCATTGCGAGGGCGGCCGATCTCCTCGAGGGCGCCGCCGAACGCGCATAGCCGTGCCGGCCGTTCGTCTCAGCGGTGGTGTAAAGCCCGCCGGTCGTGTAAAAGGTTCTGGTGCAGGATCCGCCGAGTAGCTCGTTCGATCCGATGATGTTGCGCGAAGCGCTGATCAGGCGGCTGTACCGCCGGTTGTCGGCCGAGGGCCATATCCGGGTGCCGGCGGTGCCGGCCCTGATCGACGAGTACGTCCAGTTGTGCGGCAACGTCTGTGCCACCCTGGGCGTCTGGTACGCACCCGAACAAGCCGCACAGCTGCGGACCGCGCTGAAAGGCGAGCTGGAAAAGGCCTTCAAGGCGTCCCCTCGGTCGGAGGTGGTCATCTCCTATCAGGCTCCCTTCGGGACGGGCGTCAATTTCCGCGTCCAAGCCGATTGGCGGACGGTGGCGGCCGACTACGACCAGTGGATGGAGGTCCGCCCACCGCCGCTGTTCGGCACCGAGCCAGACGCACGCGTGCTGGCCCTGGCCGCCGAAGCGGCCGACGCCAGCACGTACCGGATATTGGACGTCGGCGCGGGGACCGGGCGCAACGCCCTGGCCCTGGCCCGACGCGGACATCCGGTCGATGCGGTCGAGATGACCGCGAAGTTCGCGGAGGTCATCGTTTCCGAAGCCGCCGGCGAATCGCTGAGCGTGAACGTCATTCAAAGCGACGTCTTCACGGCCATGGAGGACGTTCGCGAGGAGTACCAGCTGATGGTGCTCTCAGAAGTGGTTCCCGACTTCCGCACCAGCCACGAGTTGCGCGGCATGTTCGAACTCGCCACGGATTGTCTGGCGCCCGGTGGGCGTCTGGTCTTCAACATCTTCCTGGCCCGCGACGGTTACGTTCCGGACGACGCCGCAGTGCAACTCAGTCAGCAGTGCAACAGCATGACCTTCACCCGCGACGAGGTGGCCGCTGCGGCGGCCGGTCTACCGCTCGAGCTTGTCGCCGACGACTCCGCCTACGACTACGAGAAGGCAGGTTCAGCGCCGGGCGCTTGGCCGCCCACCGGCTGGTTCGAGGGGTGGGCAAGCGGGCTCGACGTGTTCGACGTCGAACGCGACGACTCGCCGATCGAACTGCGCTGGCTCGTTTTCCAGAAGACGGACTGAATACGGCGCGGGCCTACGCGGTCAGGTCGCGAGTGGCCGGTCCTTCCAGCAGCGTGCCATCGGGCGCGAACCGAGACCCGTGCAACGGGCACTCCCACGCTTGGTCGGCGTCGTTCCAGTTCACGATGCCGCCCAGATGCGGGCAGACCGGTGACACGCGGTGTTCGGTGCCGTCCACCCGGCAGCGGGCCTCCAAATGCCACGGCGGACCACTCACCACGCCGCCTTCGCCGTCGGCGGGGCTGCGGCGGTGAGTGCGTATCGCCGGGGTGATCCAGCCCTTCGTCAGATTGAAGCCAACCTCGAGGTTGGCTTGCAGGGCGGTCGCCAGGCCCGAGAGCTCATGCGGACTCCAGCTGGCGAACGCGCGGGCCCAATCCATCCGCCCGCCCAGGATGCGGCTCGACAGCGCCAGTGCCGCGGCCGGGCCATTGGTCATCCCCCACTTATTGAAACCTGTTGCGACAAAGATACTTTCGGTGTTCGGCAGGATGGGGCCCACGTAGGGCAGGTGGTCGATGGGCGTGTAGTCCTGGGCCGACCAGAAGTGGGTCTGCACTGCACCCGGGTAGTGCTTGCGGGCCCACGCCGACAGCTCGTCCAGCGCTTCGGACGGACTCTTTTCACGGCCCACGGTATGACCGGCGCCACCCACGATCAGCCTTTCGCCGTCGGCGACCGGCGCATATCGCACCGACCGCGTCGGCGAGTCGGTGGAGATCATCATCGGCCTGGTGATGTTGCCCGGGACCTTGAAGGCCAGGCAGTAGGACCGGCTCGGCTTCACCCGCGCGAAATAACCGCCGCGATCCAGGATCGGGATCCCGGTGGCAAGCACTAACTGGTCGGCCTGAAGTTCGACGTCTCGCTCGGCCGTGTCGTTGACATGCACGCGCACCTTTTTTCCGCGCCAGGAGACCCGCCGCACCCGGCTGTGCTCCACCAGCCGACCACCGCGGTTGAGCAGCTCGACGGCCAGCGAGTCGAGGAAAGACATCGGGTCGAACTGCGCCTGCTCGGCCAACCGCACACCGCCGTGGTACGCGAACGGCACGTCGGCATCGTCGTCCCACACCACGGGCAGGCCGACCGCCTGACATGCCGCGAGCTCGGCGCGCGCCGACGGGACGCCGCGCACCGACTGGGCATAGGTGTAGGCATCCTCGCGTTGCACCGCCACGTCGTGCGCCTCGCAGTACTCCAGCACCCACTCCTGGCCTTCGCGATTGCCGTCGACATATGCGCGTGCCAAATCCCTGCCGTGCCGTGGCAGCACCTTGGAGAGCTGACTGCCCTGCAGCAGGCTAATTTTGGCGGTGGTGTTTCCGGTCGCGCAGGCCCCCACCGTGCGAGCCTCCAGCACCAGCACGTCCTTGCCCGCGCGAGCCAGCAGGACCGCCGTCATCAAACCGGTGATGCCGGCACCGACGACGATGACGTCGGCGGATGCTGGGCCGTGGTCAAGCTGGCTTGCCGCCCAAGGCTGTTCGGTGCGTTCTGTCATCCACAAAGAAGTCACGGCTGTGCTGATACCCCGGACCGGCGCCGGGAAACGCGGTGGCGAGCTCACGCCCGCTTCAACCGGGCCTTTGCCTCGCGCACCGAATCCGCGGCGGCCCGGCTGGCTTCCTTTGCTTTCCGGTAATCCTTCTCGGCGCTGCTGAGTTCCCGCTCGGCAGCCCGCAACACCCGCGCGGCTTCGTCGCGATGTTGCCGGGCGGCGTCCCGTTGGTCTTGTCGCTCCGACACCAGGTGATCGGCCTGAGCTTTGACGCGTTCCGCGTTGGCGACGGCGGCGCTGAACTTCTCTCGCCGTTGGCCGCGTGCCTTGTCGTCCGCCTGCTGCGCAGCGGGTCGTTTCCGCGCCGGGGTGCTCTGCCGCTTCGACGATTCGCTGTCGGTGCTCGCCGATTCGGGTACCGCATCGCCGAAGGCGCCAAAGCCCGACCACTGTTCGGGCCGGGTTAACCGGCCGAGCCGCGCTGCGATCTGCGGGTCGGCGATGGCGGCTTGCAGTGTGCTGATCAGGTCTTCGCGTATGGTCGCCGACGGTTGCTTCACATCCGCCGCGCCCAGCGCCTTGCGGGTGAGTTGGTCGATGAGTTTGCGTTGCTCGGCCGACAGGTCCCGGATGCGTCCACCATCCATCGCGGCGTGCGCGGCGCGCAATCGCTCACCGAGGTCGGCAAGCCGCTGTCGGGTGTCCGTGTGCCGCAGCGCCAGCCGGTTGACGACCCAGGCCGCAGTGGTGGGTTTTTTGGTGGCGGAAATGCGTTTCGCTGCGTCGGTATCACCGCGCTGTTTGGCGGCGGCTGCCAATTCGGCGCGTTGCGCGGCGAACTCCTTGGGCGGCACGTCATACAGGCTGTCGAGTTCCTCATCGGCCATAAGGCCATGATCTCTCGCGAACGGCCGATGACCGTGCTCGGTGACGAAGCCGCGCCGGATGTCGGTTTAAAAACCGCATGTCGCGGGATACCTCATCTACAACATCGACTTCATCTACAACATCGACTTCGCTGGGCAGAAGTTCGCGCCTGCGAGAACCAGAAAGCAGGTATTCGGCAGCTTGATGATGTCCCAGAACCCCGATCGACTCGGCGGCCGGATCCTGCGGGTCAGCCGGTCTCGCCGACTCTTGCTCGCGGTGTTCGCGATCATCGCCGTGGTGGGCGCGATATACGTTGCGTCGACCTCACATTGCCCGGGCGGCGATTGCCGTCAAGGCGACTCACCCGCGAAAACGGCTGAGCCGGCCCAAATAACGATTACTCCCGGACCCGACGCACGTGACGTCGACCCGGTCGCCCCGGTCATCGTCAAAGCCGACAATGGGACCCTGACCGGCGTCGACATGGTCAACGAGAGCGGTAAACCGGTCGAAGGCGTCATGACGCCGGATAACACGGTATGGAAGCCGACGGTCCCGCTGGGCTACGGGCGCACCTACACTTTGACGGTCACCAGCAGTGGCGTCAGCGGCGTTGCGGCCAAGCAGGTTTCGTCGTTCTCCACGCTGAAGCCGTCCAACCAGACCAAGGTGTCGTTCACCACCACCTCGGAGGCCCCATTGCGCGACGGCGGCACCTACGGCGTCGGAATGGTGGTCGTGGCGCACTTCGACGAGAAAATCGCCGATCGGCCGGCCGCCGAGCGGCAGCTGTCGGTGACCACCAACCCGAAAGTCGAGGGTTCCTGGTAC
Organism: Mycobacterium sp. 1465703.0; assembly: GCF_001672975.1. Lineage (GTDB taxonomy): Bacteria > Actinomycetota > Actinomycetes > Mycobacteriales > Mycobacteriaceae > Mycobacterium. The sequence goes on along the minus strand of NZ_LZKU01000143.1, from coordinate 11,966 downwards.
TGGGTCGACGACCAGAACGCGCATTGGCGACCCGAGCGCTACTACGCACCGGGAACGACCGTCACCGCCGAGGCGAAAATCTACGGAATCGCCTTGGGCGACGGTCTATTCGGGCAAGACGACACCAAGGTGTCCTTTCGCGTCGGCGATGCACACGTATCAATCGCCGACGACGCTACCCACCAGGTCAGCGTCTTCAGCAACGGGATTCTGCAGCGCACCATGCCCACCTCGATGGGTATGGGCGGCACCGAAGACGTCGGCGGAAAGACCATCTCGCTATGGACCCCATCCGGGGTCTACACCGTCCTCGACAAGGGCAATCCCGTCATCATGGACTCCTCGACGTTCGGGCTGCCGAAGAACTCCAGGCTCGGATACCGCGAGACCATCAATTGGGCCACCAAGATCAGCAGCGACGGCATCTATCTGCACGAGCTCGACGCGACGGTATGGGCCCAGGGGCGCCAGGACACATCGCATGGCTGCCTGAACCTCAACGCCGACAACGCGAAATGGTTCTTCGACTTTTCGGTACCGGGCGACGTGGTCGAAATCCGCAACAGCGGTGGCCCTCCGCTGACGCTGGCGCAGAACGGCGACTGGACGCTCAGCTGGGAGGATTGGCGCAAGGGCAGTGCACTCAGACCCACCTGATCCTGGGTGACTCAGCTCATTCGTCACCCAGCGTTGTGGCACACTTCACAAGAAAGTCTTGACTCGTTCCAGATAAGTGCGTCATATTGGTGGCGTGTCATCGACGGCCGATTACGCGGAAAGGTTGCGGAGGGCCGATCTACGGGTGACCCGGCCCAGGGTTGCCGTGCTGGAAGTCGTGGACGCCAATCCGCACGCCGATACCGAGACGATCTTCTCGGCGGTGCGCGTGGGCCTGCCCGACGTGTCCCGCCAAGCCGTCTACGACGTCCTCAATGCGCTGACCTCTGTCGGTTTGGTTCGCCGCATCCAGCCCTTGGGCATGGTCGCGCGCTACGAATCGCGCGTCGGCGACAACCATCACCACGTCGTCTGCCGGTCGTGCGGGATCATTGCCGACATCGACTGCGCCGTCGGTGACGCTCCCTGCCTCACCCCCTCCGACGACGACAACGTTCTTGATGGCTTCGTTCTCGACGAGGCCGAAGTCATCTATTGGGGCCTGTGCGCCGATTGCTCGACCACAGGCTCTTGAGCACCGCTAGATTCACCCACCCCGGAAAGGAATGTTGTGTCATCTGATACATCCGCTAGCCGTCCACCCCAGCCAGACGCCGGGACGGCTAGCAAAAGCGAAAGCGAAAACCCGGCAATTCCATCCCCTACGCCGAAATCGCATGCGCCCCTGACGAACCGGGACTGGTGGCCAGACCAGATCGACGTGTCGAAATTGCATCCGCACTCGCCGGCGTCCAACCCGCTAGGCGAGGACTTCGACTACCCGGCGGAGTTCGCCAAACTTGACGTCGATGCCCTCAAGGCCGACGTGATCTCGGTGATGACCACCTCGCAGGACTGGTGGCCAGCGGACTACGGCCACTACGGGGGCCTCTTCATCCGGATGAGCTGGCATGCGGCTGGTACCTACCGCATTCACGACGGCCGCGGCGGCGGCGGCCAGGGCATGCAGCGCTTCGCCCCGCTCAACAGTTGGCCGGACAACGTGAGTCTGGACAAGGCCCGCCGGCTGCTGTGGCCGGTCAAGAAGAAGTACGGCAACAAGATCTCCTGGGCCGATCTCATCATCTTCGCGGGTAACTGCGCCCTGGAGTCGATGGGATTCAAGACCTTTGGGTTCGCGTTCGGCCGCGAAGACGTTTGGGAGCCCGAAGAGATCCTCTGGGGAGAAGAGGACGAATGGTTGGGCACCAACAAGCGCTACTCGGGTGAACGCGATCTCGCGCAACCGTACGGTGCCACCACCATGGGTCTGATCTACGTGAATCCTGAAGGCCCCGAAGGCAAGCCGGATCCGGTCGCCGCGGCCATCGACATCCGCGAGACGTTCGGCCGGATGGCGATGAACGATGAGGAGACGGCCGCCCTCATCGTCGGAGGCCACACCTTCGGCAAGACCCACGGCGCTGGTGACGCCGACCTGATCGGTCCCGAGCCGGAGGCCGCCCCGATCGAACAGCAAGGGCTGGGCTGGAAGAGCTCGTATGGTAGCGGCGTCGGCAAGGACGCCATCACCAGCGGTCTGGAAGTCGTCTGGACGCCGACGCCGACGAAGTGGGACAACACCTTCCTGGAGACGCTGTACGGGTACGAGTGGGAGCTGACCAAGAGTCCCGCCGGCGCCTGGCAGTTCACGGCCAAGGACGGCGCGGGCGCGGGCACCATCCCGGACCCGTTCGGCGGGCCGGGCCGCGCGCCGACGATGCTGGTCACCGACATTTCGATGCGCGAGTCGCCGATCTACCGCGATATCACGCGGCGCTGGCTGGACCATCCCGAAGAGCTGACCGAGGCGTTCGCCAAGGCGTGGTACAAGCTGCTGCACCGTGACATGGGACCCATCACCCGCTACCTCGGGCCGTGGATCCCCGAACCGCAGCTGTGGCAGGACCCGGTTCCGGCCGTCGACCATGAGCTGGTCGACGACAACGACGTGGCGGCTCTGAAGAGCAAGGTGCTGGCATCCGGTCTCTCCGTTCCCCAGCTGGTCAAGACCGCGTGGTCGGCGGCGTCGAGCTACCGCAACACCGACAAGCGCGGTGGCGCGAACGGCGGGCGGCTCCGTCTCGAGCCGCAAAGGAGCTGGGAGGTCAACGAGCCCGCCGAGTTGGACAAGGTGTTGCCTGTTCTGGAGAAGATCCAGCAGGACTTCAACGCCTCGGCCTCCGACGGCAAGAAGATCTCGATTGCAGATCTGATCGTGCTGGCCGGCTCTGCTGCGGTGGAGAAGGCGGCCAAGGACGCCGGATACGAGATCTCGGTGCACTTCGCACCCGGGCGTACCGACGCATCGCAGGAGAACACTGACGTGGACTCGTTCGCGGTGCTCGAACCGCGGGCCGATGGGTTCCGCAACTACACCCGTCCCGGGGAGAAGGCACCGCTGGAGCAGCTGTTGCTGGAGCGCGCCTACTTGCTTGGCGTGAGCGGTCCGGAAATGACGGTGCTCGTCGGTGGGCTGCGTGCCCTGGGTGCCAATCACGGCGGCAGCAAGCACGGCGTGTTCACCGACCGGCCGGGCGCGTTGACCAACGACTTCTTCGTCAACCTGGTCGACATGGGCAATGAGTGGAAGGCATCGGAGTCAGCGGAGAACGTGTACCAGGTCATCGACCGCTCCACGGGTCAGCAGAAGTGGACCGCAACCGCGAATGACCTCGTGTTCGGCTCCAACTCGGTGCTGCGCGGGCTGGCCGAGATCTACGCCCAGGACGACGCGCAGGGCAAGTTCGTGGAGGACTTCGTCGCGGCGTGGGTGAAGGTCATGAACAACGACCGCTTCGACCTCAAATAAGACGGGCCGGCCGATAAGAAACGGCACCCCGCGAGCCATGCGCTCGCGGGGTGCCGTTTCTTAGGTACCGCGGAACTCAGCGATCCAGATCCCACTGCCCGAAGTCGGCCGCGAGCACGTCGTCGACATCGACATTGATACCGCCCAGCAGCGGACCCGGGTTGCCCGGGCTGTTGACCACCGTTTGGTAGAGCACCGCTGCGGGCTCGCGTTCGCCGTTCGACCATGCCCTGGTCTGCCACGCCCACAGGTGCCCGGGGGTGCTGGAGTGCCCGATGACGCCGTCTCTGATCGCCCATCCACAGACCTGGGCGTCTCCGTAGATGCCGGTACGGCCCACTCCCAACACGGAATTGATTCCCCGAAACCATTGCACCGCAGAGCTATCCCACGTATTCGCGTCGATCTTGTCGTCGACGCTGAAGAAGATCGGGGCCGAGCCCGGGCCTCCCGCCGCGGAGTGCAACCCCATGGCGGTATGAGCGTCGGCCACGCCGCCGTCATAGCCGCGGGTGAAATCCGATGGGTCAGGCCAACCGGGCTTGCCGTACTGGAAGTTGCTGACGATATGCAGTCCCGCGGCGCGCAGCGCATCGGCGTACTCCCGCGTCAGCGGTTTGGCTTCGAAGTTGGCGCCCGGCCGCGACTGCGATACGTAATTCACCACGCCGTCATAGCCGGCCGCCTTGATTTCGTCCGGCGAGATCCTGCGCTCGGCGAAATCGATCAGCCTCATCGCGGCCGCCGACGCTTTCGGGCCGCCGGGTCCGATGGCCAGCGTGCCCAGGCTCAGCAGCGCTGGCGTCAAAGCATAGGTGCCCGCGTATTTGAGGAGGTCACGTCTCGAAGGCGATCGCGAATCCCCGCGTCCAGTCGGTCCGGCCGAATCCCGCACCGCGCGATGGTAACAAAACCCCGTGCCTGGTTTGGGGCGATCTTCGCCGGTCAGCGCCGATCAACTGCGGCGCCGGGCGTTCGGGATCTACGGCCGGAAAGATGGCCGCCACCGATCAGTGGCATGATCTTTGCGTGTCGGACATCCCGGGGGTCGTCTTCGCGCGAGACGGTGGGTTTCCGGCTCGTTGCGCTCGATTAGGTGATCGAACTATAGTCTGGACACATGTCCAGTTTGCTGTCACGGAGCTCGGGAGTCCGTTGACCGCTAAGGATTCGGCGCCACTCCGCGGTCACTTTCCAGCAAAGAAGAGTTGAGTATGCGAATTGCCCTGCTGTCCTACCGTAGTAAGACTCATTGCGGCGGACAGGGCGTCTACGTGCGCCATCTCAGCCACGGCCTGGTCGAACTCGGTCACGACGTCGAGGTGTTTTCCGGGCAACCGTATCCCGACCTGCTTGATCCGAGGGTCAAGCTCACTGAAGTGCCGAGCCTCGATCTCTATCGGGAACCCGACCCCTTCCGGGTGCCGCGGCCGAGCGAGATTCGTGACTCCATCGACGTCCTGGAATTGCTCACCACGTGGACCGCGGGCTTTCCCGAGCCGCGAACGTTCACGATGCGGGCCGCCCGGTTATTGGCGCAGCGGACAGCCGATTTCGACGTCGTCCACGACAACCAAAGCCTGGGCACCGGACTGCTCAGCATTGCCGAGGCGGGACTTCCCGTCGTGGCCACCGTGCACCACCCCATCACCCGGGATCGGGTGCTGGATCTGGCGGCTGCGCGGTGGTGGCGAAAACCGTTGGTGCGCCGCTGGTATGGGTTTCTGGACATGCAGCAAGAGGTCGCCCGGCACATCCCCGACCTGTTGACGGTCTCGTCGTCGTCGGCGTCGGACATCATCGCCGACTTCGGCGTCGCGCCGGAGCAACTGCACGTCGTGCCGCTCGGGGTGAACACGGAGTTGTTCAAACCGGGTTCCGGCCCACGCGAGCCCGGCCGCATCATCGCGATCGCGAGCGCCGATACTCCGCTGAAGGGTGTCCGCACCCTGCTGCAAGCGGTCGCCCGACTGCGCACCGTGCGCGATCTCGAATTGCGGTTGGTCGCCAAAGTGGAACCCAACGGCCCGACCCACAAACTCATCGCCGAACTCGGGATCTCCGACATCGTGCACATCACCAGCGGGCTGTCCGACGCCGAGTTGGCCGCCTTGTTCGCGTCCGCGGAGGTTGCCTGCATCCCCTCGCTCTACGAAGGGTTTTCGCTGCCCGCCGTGGAAGCGATGGCCAGCGGCACCCCGATCGTCGCCAGTCGGGTCGGCGCACTGCCGGAAGTCCTTGGCGCCGACGGCGCGTGCGCCGAACTGGTGCCGCCCGCCGACGTGGATGCCCTGACCCACGCGCTCGGTGAACTTTTGGACTCCCCGGACAAGCGCCGCAATCTGGGCAAGGCCGGCCGGACCCGGGCCGTCGACGTGTTCAGCTGGGAAGCGGTGGCCGCTCAGACCGTCCGGGTTTACCAGCGAGCGATCGCCCGCAACGCGCAGAGCGGAGCGCCATGCTGACAGTCGATTTCGACCGGCTTGGAATTGGGCCGTCCAGCAAGGTGATCGACGTGGGATGTGGGGCCGGCCGCCATGCATTCGAAGCGTATCGGCGCGGCGCCGACGTCGTCGCCTTCGACCGCGACGAAGCTGAATTGCGTTCGGTGGACACCATCCTGCGTGCCATGGCCGAAACCGGCGAGGCGCCCGCCGCCGCGTCGGCGAAGGTGGTTGTCGGTGACGCGCTGAAGTTGCCCTACCCCGACCAGACATTCGACTGCGTGATCGCGTCGGAAATCTTGGAGCACATTCCGGACGACGATACGGCGATCGCCGAGCTGATCAGGGTGCTCAAAGTCGGTGGCACGCTGGCCGTCAGCGTGCCACGGTGGCTGCCCGAGCAGGTGTGCTGGCTGCTGTCCGACGAATACCACAGCAACGAGGGTGGCCACGTCCGCGTTTACCGAGCCAGTGAATTGCGCGGCAAGATCCTCGGCGGCGGAATGGAATTGACCCATACTCATCACGCACATGCCCTGCACTCCCCTTTCTGGTGGCTCAAATGCGCTGTGGGTGTGGAGAACACTGAGCACCGTGCGGTGACCGCCTACCACAAGCTGCTGGTTTGGGACCTGATGCGGCGGCCGAAAATCACCCAGCTGGCGGAATCGATGCTCAATCCGCTGGTGGGCAAAAGTGTAGCGATGTACTTCGTCAAACCGCAGGAGGCGAATAGCCCTGCAACTGAAGGGTATTCAGTTGCATCGGTCTAACCCGCCTGCCGTTACGGGGGTATTGACTCCCGAGCAATGCCGTCAGACCGCGCTGTCAATCGCCGCCGCACAGGAGCCGTCGGGCGCCATCCCCTGGTTCGAGGGTGGGCACACCGATCCGTGGGATCACATCGAATGCGCGATGGCGTTGTCCACCGCCGGGTTGCTGGAGCCGGCGCGAGCGGCCTTCGACTGGAGTCGGCGCACCCAGCGTCCGGACGGGTCCTGGCCCCTACAGTTTCGCGCGGGCGTCATCGAAGACGCCAATAGCGACAGCAACTTCTGCGCCTACATCGCCGCCGGCGTGTGGCACCACGTATTGGTCACCGGCGACAAGTCGTTCGGCGCCGAGATGTGGCCGGTGGTGCACAAAGCGATTGACTTCGTCATCGACATGCAGGTCGGCTATGGCGAAATCGGTTGGGCCCGAAGCGAAGCCGGCCTGTTGACGGAAGCTCTGCTGACCGGGTGCTCGAGCATATTTCACAGTATTCGCTGCGCACTCGCGTTGGCGGCCATGGTCGGGGATCCGCAGCCGGAGTGGGAACTGGCGCTGGGCCGCCTGGGCCACGCCATCTCCGCCCATCCCGAGGCATTCACCGAAAAAGACCGCTACTCGATGGACTGGTACTACCCGATCCTCGGTAGCGCCTTGCGAGGCGCGGCGGCGGCCACGCGCATCAAGCAGCGCTGGGATGACTTCGTGGTCGACGGTCTGGGCATCCGGTGTGTCGGCGATCGTCCGTGGGTAACCGGCGCCGAAACCTGCGAGTTGGTGATGGCGCTGGATGCCATCGGGCAGCACTCGCAGGCTCACCGGCAGTTCGCCGCGATGCAACATCTTCGTGAGGACGACGGATCCTATTGGACCGGTTTGGTTTTCGCGGACGGAAAGCGCTGGCCCGAAGAGCGGACCACCTGGACGGGCGCGGCGATGATCTTGGCGGCGGACGCTTTGTCGAACACCACCGCCGGGGCGGGAATCTTCCGCGGCGACCAGCTGCCGGTGGGTCTGCAAACCGACTTCGATTGCGAATGCGTGGTCGCCGGCCCGGGCCGCTGACCCGCTAAACCTGCTCCCCCGGCTGACCGCCGATACGTTCGAGCACCCTCAGCGATCCGGTGGCCGATACCTCCCGGAACTGGCCGGAATCGAGTGCGCGACAGTAGATGTAATACGGCGGCCGGCCGCCGTCCTTCGGGTCGGGGAACACGTCGTGGATGGCCAGCGCCCCACCGGCGGCGACCCATTTGGCCCATCCGTCGAAGTCCTGGTTGGCAGCGGCTTCGCTGTGCCCACCGTCGATGAACAAGAACTGCAGGGGGGTGCGCCACGCCCTCGCCACCAGCGGTGACCTGCCGACGATCGCGACGACATATTCGTCCAGTTGGGCGGAATCGAGCGCACGACGAAACGTCGGCAGGGTGTCGAACAAGCCCGTGACCTCATCCACCATCGAAGCGTCGTGATATTCCCACCCCGCCTGGTGCTCCTCGGAACCGTGGTGGTGGTCGATGGTGTAGAGCACGCTGGCGGTCTGTTGTGCCGCTGCGCCCAGCAGAAGAGTGGATTTGCCGCAGTAAGTGCCGATCTCGACGCCGACACCGCCACCGAGATAGCGCAGCGCGGCGTCGTAAAGCGCGCGCCCCTCGTCGGCCGGCATGAAACCTTGTACCTGTTCGGCGAGCGCGAACAAGCGCTCGGGCGCACCCGCGTCGACATGGCTCATCAGCTGAACCTATCGCCTGGATCGACACTGCCGTCACCGTGGTCGATGTTCGCGCTCAGCGATCACCCGAGATCTTCGGCTGCCCTGCGGCCGGAGCGGGTTCGCTTTACCATCATCGGTGTGCGCGCCCTGCTTATCCCGAGATTTGCTGTTGTCGGTCTGGCCGCGATCGTCGCTGCGGCGGCGCTGATGCTGCCCGCCGCAGTACTTCCGCCCGGCACGCCGGGGGCGGCGCCGCCGGCCGTGGCCGCGAACTGCCCGCCGGTACAGATCGTGTTCGCCCGCGGCCGTAACGAATCACCGGGACCGGGCACGCTGGGCAATGCGTTCATCAGCGATGTCCGCAACAAGGTGAACAAGACGGTCGGCGTATACGCCGTGCAGTACCCCGCCGACACCGAGGTCGCCCAGGGCGCCAACGACATGAGCCACCACATCCAGGACATGGTCAACAACTGCCCGGACACCCGACTGGTGCTGGGCGGCTACTCGCTGGGCGCGGCGGTCACCGACGTCGTACTGGCGGCGCCCATCGGTGCATTCGGTTTCGACAGCCCGCTGCCCCCGGGCGTCGATCAGCACGTCGCCGCTGTCGCACTGTTCGGCAACGGAAGCCAGTGGGTGGGCCCGATCACCAACTTCAACCCGACCTACAACGACCGGACCATCGAGTTGTGCCACGGCGCCGACCCGGTCTGCAACCCGGCCGACCCGAACACCTGGAAGGCAAACTGGCCAGAGCATCTCGCCGGTGCCTACATCGACGCCGGCATGGCCAATCAGGCCGCCGACTTCGTCGCAGGCAAGCTCTGATCGACTCGGCACCGGCGCCCCGCCGGCGCAAGCGCTAGGCGGTCGTGCAGCGGCAGCCCGTTGGGCCACGCCTACCGCAGGTTGGTGGGATTGAGGTCCTCGGGCATCTGCTGGCCGGCGTCCTCGTAGGCCTTTTTGATCGCAGCCATCGCCGGTGCGCCGTAGTCGCGCTTCTTCGCGACCACCATGTCGTAGCTGGCCCGCAGCGGCTCCATGTGTCCCCGAAATTCGGGAATCACGTAGCGCCCCATCAGTTCGTAGCTGCGCAGGGTGGCCTCTCGGTCGGCCCAATCCCCGGCCAGCACCAGGAAGCCACCGAACCCGCCGGTGAGGTTCTGCAGCCGGTGCAGCGCCTCGATCATGTCGTCGGGAGTGCCTACGATGCGGCGTCCTCTTCGATCTCCTGCTCCAAGGTGTAGTCGTTCTTCAGTCCAGCGACCCGCTTGAAGTACCCGACACGTTCGGCTTCCCGCCCCTCGATCACCTCGGCCTTGGCCTGCTCCCGGGTGTGCGCGAGATGCGCCCGGATCACCAGTCGCCATTCGTCGCGGCGCAATTGCTTGCCGCTTTCCGCAGCGGCCTTCTCGCCGAGCGCCCAGTGCGCCGCCAGGTCCTTTTTGCCGCCGATCAGCCCGGCGCCCAGCGACAGTACCCCCACCCCGTGGGTGCCCGCGGCCGTCATGCCCGACGGTGAGGTGCTGGATGCGACGGCGATCGGCATCGAGCCGTTGACCGGAAGCATCTGCAGCCGAGCCTCATTCAGGGTGAACCAGTCGCTGTTATACGTGACGATCTCCCCGGCGAGCAACCGGATGATCACACCGAGGGCGTCGTTCATCCGCGGGCGCTGCGTGCTGGGGTCGATGCCCATCATGGTGGCGTCCGAAATCAACGCCCCCGGGGCCCACACCGAGCATCGCCCGCCCATGCGTCAGGTAGTCGAGCTGGACGAATCGGTCGGCCACCATCATCGGGTGGTGGTACGGCAGGCTGACCACTCCGGAACCGAGCTTGATCCGCGTGGTCCGCTCTCCGGCGACGGCCAGGAACATGGCCGGGTCGGCGATGTTCTCCCAGGCGGCCGAATGATGCTCGCCGACCCATGCCTCGTCAAAGCCCCACCGATCGCACCACTCGATCAGCTCGAGGTCGCGCTCGTAGGTGGTCAGCGGGCTTTCCCGCACCGGGTGATAGGGCGCGATGAATGTTCCGAACTTCAACATGCCGTCCAGCTCCTATAATCTACGTCAACGTTCATGTTCAAGTCAGCAAGGGGGCGCCGCCGATGCTCGATCCCGCCGCATACCGCACCATCGATGTCGCTGTGGACAGCGCGACCGCCGTGGCGGTGCTGACGCTGAATCGACCGGAGAAGGCCAACGCCGTCGACGACGTGATGCATTCGGAACTGTCCCGCATATTCGCGGCGGCTCAAGATGACGCCTGGGTGCGCGCCGTCGTGCTCACTGGGGCGGGCCGAACCTTCTCGGCCGGCGGCGACGAGTCCGGCGATCGCCAGTACGCGACCAGTTCGGGACGTACTCCGATCGAGGAGGCGCGCCATATCGTCGACGACATCGTGGGGCTGACCAAGCCGCTGGTCGCCGCGGTCAACGGTCATGCGATCGGGCTGGATGCGGTGCCTACATGTCCGAGTCGGCGAAACTCGGGGACCTGCACGTGCATGCCGCGCTGCCGGCGGGCAATGGGGCGGATTTGTCAACGTCAACGTTCACATTGATAGATGTGTTAATCCTCAGGTCAGCTCCCCCGATGGCGTAGTTTGACAACGCGAGACTCGCACACGAGGAGGCCGACGATGCCAGCCGCACGTCAGCAGAGCGACAACGCTCGCCGCCGCCATGAGCGGCGAAATGCCGACCGCCGCGCATCCAACGAGCGGTGGCAGACCATCCTGAAAGGCGCAGCGGAAGTGTTCCGTCGCGAGGGATTCGCAAGGGCGCGGCTGGAAGACGTTGCGGTCGAGGTCGGCATCAATCGCGCCTCGCTCTACTACTACGTGGGCACCAAAGAGGAACTGCTGGTCGCACTCATCGAGCAGCCGGCCTACGAGATGACCCGGCACTGCCGCGAAGCGCTCGAATCCGATGCGGCACCCGAAGAGAAGTTGCGCCGCGCCCTGGATTCCTACATCACCGACCTGGCGACTTATCCCGAGCTGTTCCTGCTGTTGGGCGAAAGTCAGCACATTGCAACCATTCCCGAGGCGCGGGGCATCGTCACCAATGCCGACGCCTACGGCAAGACGCTGCTGGCGATCATCAAAGAAGGCGTCGCCGCCGGCGCCTTCCGTTCCGACCTGGACCCGCGGCTGGTCATGCTCGGCATCCTGGGCATGCACAACTGGATCCACCGCTGGTATGTGCCCGGTGGCCGCAATTCACTGACCGAGATCGGCGACCGGATCACGATCGCCGAACATGAAGTCGTACATCTTAAGCGTGAAATCGTCGGTGACTTCATCTCGCGGGATCGGCTTCAGACGCGGCATTGCGTCTCCTTTCAGCGATCGGACTGCAGATTGCATTCAATCCTAGGCTCTTCCACGGCGTCAACGCAGTTCGTGACGGCGCAGAACCCAAGATTGCGTACAGTCGCGGTCAGGGACGCAGGCCGGACAAAACCATGGCGGCGAAGGCGTCGCCGATCTCGGTCAGTGAATTGCGGCCACCGGGCACATACCAGCGGTGGATCCAGTTGTGCATGCCCAGGATGC
>NZ_LZKU01000142.1 GCF_001672975.1 Mycobacterium sp. 1465703.0 | reverse complement strand
GTGCTGGTGCAAGGCCGCACCACCAGCACCTCGATTGATGGGGTGTTCGCCAGCGGAGACCTGGTCGATCGCACCTACCGCCAAGCCATCACCGCCGCGGGCAGTGGCTGCTCGGCGGCCATCGACGCCGAACGCTGGCTCGCCCACCACGAAGACACCAGCGCAGCCGCACAAGGCGACGCAACCGAATTTCCTGGCAGTACCAACACATTGATTGGAGTACCACGATGACCGACGCCGAAAAAGCCGGGGCCACAATAGAAGTCTCTGACGCATCGTTTTCAACCGACGTGTTGTCCAGCAATAAGCCTGTGCTGGTTGATTTTTGGGCGACGTGGTGCGGCCCCTGCAAGATGGTGGCGCCGGTCCTCGAAGAGATCGCCAGCGAGCGGGGCGAACAGCTCACCGTCGCCAAGCTCGACGTCGACGCCAATCCCGAAACAGCACAGAACTTCCAGGTGGTCTCCATCCCCACGCTCATTTTGTTCAAAAACGGGCAGCCGGTGAAGCGGATCGTCGGCGCGAAGGGCAAGGCAGCCTTACTGCGTGAGCTCTCTGACGCGGTTCCCAACCTCAGCTGATCTGTATCGAATTCGTCGCATTGCGCCCCGCGCATGGCCTGGGGTTTTCCGGAATTCACGAAGCGTCTGCGACAATACGGTTAGCTGTTGCCCACATCTGAGCGTGTCAATTAGTCCCGGAGGGCCCTTGGTATGTCGAGTCCGCGCCGCGAACACGGCGACGCGCTGCGCTGTGGTGACCGCAGCGCAGCTGTGACCGAGATCCGGGCAACGCTGGCCTCACTCGGCCTGCTGACCAGCTCTGACGAAGATCTCGACACCGGCCGGCACGTGGCCCTCGAACTCTTCGATACCGAACTCGACCAGGCCG
>NZ_LZKU01000141.1 GCF_001672975.1 Mycobacterium sp. 1465703.0 | reverse complement strand
CCCTGGCTGGCCGACGAGCTGACCCGCTCGTGGGGCGCTCAGTGGCCGCATTTGCCCGACGCCATGGAAGAAGCCGCCGGATACGTCGCGCCGAGCTGCGACGAGCTGGCCGGGCTGACCGCGCCAATGGGGGTGGCAGCCGCAGTCGACGACCCCATTCACCCGCTGCAGGCCGGCCTCGACTGGGTGGCCGCCGCGCCGCACGCGGCCTTGCGCACCGTGACGCTGGATCAGATCGGGGCGGATCCCGCCGCCCTGGGTGCGGCGTGCCTGAGCGCGCTCGCCGACTTGTAGCTCAGCCGCCGGTGGTGGTGCGCAGCTGCTGCAAGGCCGCGTGCGGCGCGGCGGCCACCCAGTCGAGGCCGGCCTGCAGCGGGTGAATGGGGTCGTCGACTGCGGCTGCCACCCCCATTGGCGCGGTCAGCCCGGCCAGCTCGTCGCAGCTCGGCGCGACGTATCCGGCGGCTTCTTCCATGGCGTCGGGCAAATGCGGCCACTGAGCGCCCCACGAGCGGGTCAGCTCGTCGGCCAGCCAG
>NZ_LZKU01000140.1 GCF_001672975.1 Mycobacterium sp. 1465703.0 | reverse complement strand
TTGCGCAGTCGCGGTTGTGGTTTATCGATCAGTTGCAGGGGCCGTCGCCGGTTTACAACATGGCGGTGGCGTTGCGGTTGAGTGGGCGCCTGGATGTGCAGGCGTTGTGTGCGGCGTTGGCGGATGTGGTGGGCCGCCACGAGTCATTGCGGACGTTGTTCGTTGCTTCTGAGGGGGTGCCTCAGCAGGTGGTGGTGCCTGTTGAGCGGGCTGATTTTGGGTGGCAGGTTGTTGATGCGGGCGGTTGGTCGGGGGATCGGCTGCAGCACGGCATTGCGGAAACGGCGGGGCATAGTTTTGATTTGGCCACCGAGATTCCGTTGCGGGCAAGGCTTTTCCGTCTCAGTGAGGAAGAGCATGTGTTGGTGGCGGTGGTGCATCATATCGCCGCCGATGGGTGGTCGCTTGGTCCGTTAGTGCGCGATCTCGGTGCGGCCTATGGCAGCCGGTGTGCCGGGCATGCCCCCGAGTGGGCGTCGTTGGCGGTGCAGTATGTGGATTACACGTTGTGGCAGCGTGCGCA
>NZ_LZKU01000139.1 GCF_001672975.1 Mycobacterium sp. 1465703.0 | reverse complement strand
GCCCCACCACCGCCGCCGGAACCCGCTCCCGCCCCTGAGCCCACCGAGCAGAACCCGCCGGGTTGACCCGCAGCATGTGGATCGGCTGGCTCGAGTTCGACGTGTTGCTGGGCGACGTTCGGTCACTCAAACAAAAGCGGTCGGTCATTCGTCCCGTCGTCGCGGAGCTGCAGCGCAAGTTCAGCGTGTCGGCGGCCGAGACGAGTTCGCACGAGCTGTATCGACGAGCGGGCATCGGCGTCGCCACGGTGTCCGGCGACCGCGGCCACGCCGTCGACGTCCTGGATGCCGCCGAGCGACTGGTGGCCGCGCATCCCGAATTCGAGCTGCTGTCGGTGCGGCGATCACTGGTGCGGAGCGAGGACATCGCCTAGTTACGCCGCGCCGGCTAGGCCGCGCTAACGATCGCCTCGGTCCGATGGTGACGACCCGCCGCGCCCGGCTCCGCCGCGCTTGCGATCGCCACGGTCCGATGGTGACGACCCGCCGCGCCCGGCTCCGCCGCGCTTGCGATCGCCACGGTCCGATGGTGACGACCCGCCGCGCCCGGCTCCGCCGCGCTTGCGATCGCCACGGTCCGATGGTGGCGACCCGCCGCGCCCGGCTACGCCGCGCTTGCGATCGCCACTAGCCGTCGCGGCCTTCGCGTTTGCGGCCCAGTGGCACCGGCGCGATGACCCCGGGCGCGAGCCGTCGGGTGAAGATCAAAAAGGCGGTGTGTCCGCGCATCGAATGCTGCGGCCGGACCGCGAGACCGACGACGTTCCAACCGCGTTGCAACGTCTCCCACGACCGTGGTTCGGTCCAGCACTGCTGCGCCCGCAGGGCCTCGACCGTCCGCGACAGCTGGGTGACAGTGGCCACGTAGATGATCAGCACGCCGCCGGGGATCAGCAGCCGCGCGACCGACTCCAGGACGTCCCACGGCGCCAGCATGTCCAGCACGGCGCGGTCGAACGATCCGTCGGGTAGCTCGGAGCCCGATACGTCGCTGACGATCAGTTGCCAGTTGTCGGGTGCCTGACCACCGTGAAACACCGACACGTTGCGCTCGGCGTGCTCGGCATGATCGGCGCGCTGTTCGTAGGAGGTCACCCGCCCTTCGGGTCCGACCGCGCGCAGCAGCGAACAGGTCAACGCGCCCGAGCCCGCTCCGGCCTCGAGCACCCGCGCCCCCGGAAAGATGTCGCCCTCATGCACGATCTGAGCGGCATCCTTGGGATAGATCACCTGGGGCCCGCGCGGCATCGACATCACGTAGTCGATCAGCAGCGGCCGCATCACCAAGTACGCGGCGCCGTTGCTGGACTTGATCACACTGCCCTGCTCGAGCCCGATCACCGCGTCGTGCGGAATCGACCCGCGATGGGTGTGAAACTCGGCGCCCGCGGTGAGCACCACCGTGTAATGCCGACCCTTGGCGTCGGTGAGTTGGACGCGCTCGCCCACTGTGAACGGGCCGGTTACGGACACGCGGTCTAGCGTGCCAGCCGACTCGCCGCCGCAGGTGCTTGGGGGTTGTCGGCGCCCAGTCTTAGGCTGCCGACATGATCGTCCAGCCGGAGGCACCCCAGTCGGCGGGGCGCCCGGCAGGGCAGGTGTACCGGCCGGCCCTGTCGCCGTCGCGGGCGGCGGACTTCAAGCAGTGCCCGCTGCTGTACCGGTTCCGGGCCATCGACCGGTTGCCCGAGGCGCCGTCGGCGGCGCAGCTGCGCGGATCGCTGGTGCACGCCGCCCTGCAGCAGCTTTACGGCTTGCCCGCCGAACAGCGCGGCCCCGACACCGCCATGTCACTGGTGGAGCCCGCCTGGGAGCAGCTGCTCGCTGCGACACCCGAGATGAGCGCCGAGCTGGATCCGGCGCAGCACACCCAGCTGCTGGCCGAGGCACAGGCATTGCTCGCCGGCTACTACCGGCTCGAGGACCCGACCCGTTTCAACCCGGAATGCTGCGAACAGCGGGTTGAGGTCGAACTTGCTGACGGCACGCTGCTGCGGGGATTCATCGACCGGATCGACGTCGCAGCCACCGGCGAGCTACGGGTCGTCGACTATAAGACCGGCAAGGCGCCGCCGGCCGCCCGCGCCCTGGCCGAGTTCAAGGCCATGTTCCAGATGAAGTTTTACGCGGTGGCGCTATTGCGGTCGCGCGGGGTTCAGCCCACCCGGCTGCGGCTCATCTATCTGGCCGACGGCCAGGTGCTGGACTACACGCCCGATCACGATGAGCTGCTGCGCTTCGAGAAGACACTGATGGCGATCTGGCGGGCCATCCAATCCGCCGGTCAAACGGGCGATTTCCGCCCCACCCAGTCGCGGCTGTGTGAATGGTGTCCCCACCAGCAGCACTGCCCGCTTTTCGGCGGAACACCGCCGCCCTACCCGGGTTGGCCGGATCACATTGACGCACAATCTGATTCGCACCAAGCCGAACCGGCAGCCTAGCGTTTAATCGCGGTGCCCGCCCTGCTCGACACCCTCCGCCACTAGGCGAGCGGCGAGAGCTCCTGCAGGACCGTGGGGATGAGCTCGCTGACGGTGGGGTGGATATGCATGGTCCGCGACAGCGTGGTGTAGGGCGCCTTGGCCGACATCACGTCCAGGATGCCGTGAATGGCCTCGTCGCCGCCGACGCCGAGGATGGCGGCTCCCAGGATTTCCTGGGTGTCGGCGTCCACCACGACTTTCATGAAGCCTTGTGTTTCACCCTTTTCCACCGCTCTGCCGACTCGGGTCATCGGTCGCTTGCCGACCAGCGCCTTGCGCCCCGACGCCAAGACCTGATCGACGGTCATGCCGGCACGGCCCAGCGGCGGATCGATGTAGAGCGCGTAGGTGGGGATGCGGTCGCTCACCCGCCGCGGATCGTCGTCGAGCAGATTGGCGGCGACGATCTCGAAATCGTTGTAAGAGGTGTGGGTGAATGCACCCTTGCCGTTGCAATCGCCCATCGCCCAGATGTGATCGACACTGGTCTTGAGCTCATCATCGACCACGATGTAGCCGCCGGCGTCGGTCTGCACGCCGGCCGCGTCCAGGCCGAGATCGTCGGTGTTGGGTCGCCGGCCCACCGCAAGTAGCAGGTGACTGCCATGCACCGGCTCGGCACCCGCACGCGGGGTCAGCTCAAATCCGTTGTCGTTCTTGTTGATCCGTATATCGTCAGCGCCGACGATGACGTCGATATCTTCAGCCCGCAGTATTTCCTCCACGCCGGCCGAGACATCCTCGTCTTCGCGTAACGCCAGTCGCGGACCCCGTTCGACGACGGTCACCCGGGCCCCGAACCGCCGGTACATCTGGGCGAACTCCAGCGCGATGTAGCTGCCGCCGACGATGACGAGATGTGTTGGCACCGTGTCGAGTTCGAGGATCGATACATTCGTGAGGAAGTCGACATCGGACAGGCCCGGGATGTCGGGCACCACCGCGCGCCCACCGACGTTGAGGAAGATGCGGTCGGCGTGCAGCACATCGTCTCCGACCCGAATGGTGTGCGGATCCTGGAAAACCGCGTGTCCGCGAAAAACGGTGCAGCCGTTCATGCCCTCGAGCCAATCCTCGATGCCCTTGCGGTCGCCGAGCATGATCTCGTCTTTGCGGGCCTTGACTTTGGCCATGTCCACACTGACCGATCCGGTCCCCACACCGTATTCCGCGCCGCGGCGCGCCAGGTGGGCCGCGTGCGCCGAGGCCACCAGTGTCTTGGTCGGGATGCATCCGGTGTTGACGCAGGTGCCCCCGATCAGCTTGCGCTCTATGATCGCGACCCGTTGCCCGGCTTCCGTCAGTCGGCCTGCCAGCGGCGGGCCGGCCTGCCCGGCGCCAACGATGATCGCATCGAAACGTTCTGTCACTTAACCGCCGTCAACAAGTACTCCGTCAGCAGATGACCCGTCGCCGCCAGGATGGCGAACCCGCCCAGGATTGCGACGGCATCCTCGAGCAGCGCGATGGGCAGATCCCTGCCGCCGGTCACGGCTACCAGACGCTTGCGTGCCTGGTAGCCACCGAGAGTGCCCAGCACCGCGCCGATGACGCCGGCGCCCAGCGCGGTGAACGTCCAGTGCGGCCACGCGCCGAGCACCGCGCCCGCGAACCCGCCCGTGACGATCCGGGCCGCAAAGATCGGCGGCGCGGTACGCGCCGGCGTCTTGGGCAGCTTGTCGTTGATCAGTTCGCCGACGGCCAGAACGGTGAAGATGATCGCGGTGATGAGGCTGGCCATCCAAGCCGCCCAGGTTCCGTGCAAATCGACCCAGCCGATGAACGCGGCCCAGGCGACGACGGCGGGGGCGGTCAGCGACCGCAGCCCGGCGACGACACCAATTAATAAAGCCAACAAGACAAGAAGCGCGTGTGTCACGGAAGACCCTCCTGCGAGACGAACAGCCGGCGACATTGCAAGGACGGCCCACACGCCAACCCGGGCAGTCCCCCGAGGCGGACGCTAACACAGCCGCGGACATTGCACCGGGTGCGCAATCAGAACCGGCAAAACCTGATATCGGACGCCAGGATCGCCTTGGCACCGATCGCTGCGAGCTCGTCCATGATCTCGTTGACGCCGCGGCGCGGGACCAGCGCACGGATGGCGACCCAGTCCGGGTCGGCCAGCGGCGCAATGGTGGGTGACTCCAACCCGGGCGTGATCGCGGTGGCTCTGTCCTGCACCGAGCGGGGGCAGTCGTAATCGAGCATCAGATATTGCTGGCCGAACACCACGCCCTGGATTCGCGCCACCAGTTGGTCGCGCGCAGCCTGCGTGCCGGTCTGACTGCTTTGGTCGCTCTCGATCAGCACCGCTTCCGAATCGCACAGCGGCTCGCCGAAGGCCACCAGTTTGTGCAGACCCAGGGTACGCCCGGACCCCACCACGTCGGCGATGGCGTCGGCCACCCCGAGTTGTACGGAGATCTCCACCGCACCGTCGAGCCTGATGACTGTTGCCTCAATACCACGCGCTGCCAAGTCTTTTCGCACCAAATTGGGATACGCGGTGGCGATCCGTTTGCCGGCCAGATCGGCTATCTTCCAATCGGGCCCGGCCGGGGCGGCGTAGCGAAAGCTCGACGAGCCGAATCCCAGCGCCAGACGTTCGCGCACCGGTGCGTCGGAATCGCCGACCAGGTCCCGACCGGTGATGCCGAAATCAAGCTCTCCCGAACCCACATAGATGGCAATGTCTTTGGGCCGCAGGAAGAAGAATTCGACTTGGTTGGCCGGGTCGATGACGGTGAGGTCTTTGGAATCGGTGCGCCGGCGGTAGCCGGCCTCCGCGAGTATCTCGGAGGCCGGCTCGCTCAGCGTGCCCTTGTTCGGAACCGCAACCCGCAGCATGGTCATAGCTTCCGATACACGTCGTCGAGGGACAGTCCACGCGCCACCATCAACACCTGCGTCCAGTAGAGCAACTGGCTGATCTCCTCGGCCAGCGCGTCGTCGGATTCGTGTTCGGCGGCCAGCCACACTTCGCCGGCTTCCTCGAGGATCTTTTTACCCAGCCCGTGTACGCCACCGTCCAGTGCGGCGACCGTCGCGCTGCCGGCCGGCCGGGTCCGGGCACGCTCGCCCAGTTCGGCGAACAGATCCTCAAAGGTCTTCACGGCCAGCGATTGTTTCACGCGACGGCGAGCAAAGTCACGGCGGTTTAGCCCGAGCCGGATTGAGAGCCGCCTTGTGACTCGAATCCGGCGAGTGTGATCCGCAGTGCTTCCTCCAACTGCACGTGAAAGGGTGGGCTCTCGGCGATCTCCGAGGTCAGCCACCCGTCCAGGACGAATTGCACTGTGGCCAAACTGATGTGGACCAACAACGCGGGCCGGATGTCGTCTTTCGCATCGACACCCATCCGGTCGGCGACCCGCTCGATCAGCGTTCGGTGATCGGTTTCGCTGACCAACACGGATTTGCTCAACAAATGGGGGGCGGTGGCGACGGCAAGGCGCCAGGTATCGAGGTCGTCGACCTCACTGACATCCCCGGCGCGCGTGACGAACAGCTGAATCAACGCCTCGACCGGCGACTCCTGCGGCGGTCTCGCGCTGTACGAACCCAAGATTTCGGCGGCCGCCTCCCGCACGGGATCGACGAGCAGACCCTCTTTGGTGGGCGCATACCGGAAATACGTGCTGATCGAAATCCCCGCGGCCGCCGCGATGTCCTCGGTCGTCACCGCCTCGAAGCCGCGCTCGGCAAACAGCCGGTGCGCGGTCTGCTGGATGTGCGACAGCAGCTCAGCGCGACGTCGGTCTCGCAACGAAGCGGTGTTTGCTGAGGGCATGCCATCACCTTCGTCAATCCGACATTAGAACCCCACGGCGCCGTCCAGCGACGAACTGAGATGAGTGACTCTACACTATTGAAAGTCCCTATCAAGTGCGCTAGTGTGATGCGGCACACACCGATGACCTGCAAAGTCTTGGAGCTTGTTGACACTATTTTAATAAGGATAAAGGGTCGACGGCTGCCCAATGGCTTTTGCTCGGCACTCAGGACTAGGGGTGGGAAGAGCGCCGATGAGACCGGTAGCTGATACGCGATGACCTGTGCCATGTGTTTGCTAGACGGATCTCGGGTCTTCCTGCAATGACGACGGCACAACTCGATGGCGTTACCGCCATCCGGAATTGGTCCGTGGGCTACGTCAAACGTCACCCGGTCGCCTCGCTGACGACGGTAGGTCGACAGTTCATTTTGGGCGTACGAACAGTCCAATATTTCTTCTTCGACCTGGTGACCGGGCGTTTCCAATGGCAGGAGTTCGTCCGGCAAGGCGCATTCATGGCCGGCACCGCGGTATTGCCGACGATCCTGGTGTCACTGCCGATCAGCGTCACCCTGTCCATCCAGTTCGCGTTGCTGGCCGGCCAGGTCGGCGCCACGTCTCTGGCCGGGGCGGCCAGCGGCCTCGCGGTCATCCGGCAGGGCGCCTCGCTGGTCGCCGCGGTCCTGATGGCATCGGCGGTCGGGTCGGCCATCACCGCCGACCTCGGTTCGCGAGCGATGCGCGAAGAGACCGACGCGATGGAGGTGATGGGCGTCTCGGTGATCCGCCGTCTGGTTGTGCCCCGTTTTGCTGCGGCGGTGATGATCGGGGTGGCGCTCACCGGTGTGGTGTGTTTCGCCGGTTTTTTCGCGAGCTACATGTTCAACGTGTACTTCCAGAACGGTGCGCCGGGCAGCTTCGTGTCGACCTTCGCCTCGTTCGCGACCACCGGTGACATGGTGTTGGCGTTGCTGAAGGCGATCGTGTTCGGCGCCATCGTGGCCATCGTGTCGAGCCAGAAAGGCTTGTCCACCAAGGGCGGACCGACCGGGGTGGCGAACTCCGTGAATGCCGCTGTGGTCGAGGCGATCCTGCTGTTGATGATCGTCAACGTGGCCATCAGCCAGCTCTACATCATGTTGTCGCCCAGGACGGGGCTGTGACGTGACGGCCTCCGCTTATCAGCCCTTCGCACCGATTTCGGTTCCGCTTGTCCGGCTCTACCGCCGCGCCAGAGTGCCGTTCATCCGACTCGGCCACTTGCTGGTCTTCTTCGTCCGGGCGCTGGTCGCCGTGCCACTCGCGCTGCGCCAGTACAGCGGCGAATTTCTGCGGCTGCTGTCAAACATCACCTGGGGCAACGGCTCGATCGTGGTGGGCGGCGGCACCGCCGGTGTGGCGGTGGTGCTCGGCATGACCGTCGGCGCACTTGTCGGCATCGAGGGCTACAACTTTTTGGACCTGCTCGGCCTGGGGCCCGCCACCGGATTCGTCTCGTCGTTGGTGAACACCCGTGAGCTTGCTCCCCTGATGGCCTCGCTCGCCTTCGCCATGCAGGGCGGCTGCCGCTTCACCGCCCAGTTGGGATCGATGCGCATCGCCGAGGAGATCGACGCGATGGAATCGATCGCCATCCGGCCGATTCCCTACCTGGTCACCACCCGGCTGATCGCCTCGGTGGCGGCGATCGTGCCGCTCTACGCCGCCTGCCTGGCGATCGGATATCTGAGCACCCAGATCGTGGTGGGAATCGGCAGTGGCGGTTCGACCGGGTCTTACCTGCACTACTTCACGCTGATGCTGGCCGGCCAGGACATCGTCTATTCGTTGATCAAAGCCGTCATCTTCGTGTGGATCGCGTCCACCATCCAGTGCTACTACGGGTATTACGCCAGCGGCGGGCCCGAGGGTGTCGGGGTCGCTGCGGGACACGGCATGCGGGCCAGCATCACCGTGGTGATCATCGTCAACATGCTGCTCACGATGGCGCTGTGGGGCGTCGACTCCGGCGCAAGGTTCGGTGGGTAGGTCGGTGGAAAATGCCCAATTCCTTTGAGCTGGATGGCCGGGGGCCCTCTGACCGCCAGCTGTTCGGTATCGGCATCGCTGTTGTACTGGTCAGTGCCATGGTCACCGCGGCGATGTTGGTCAAATCCACTGGCAGGCTGAACGATTACGTTCGGGTGGTGGCCGATCTGGTCAACGTGGGCGATGGCCTGCCGCAGAAATCTGACGTCAAATACCACGGCGTGCTGGTCGGAATGGTCAACGGCGTCGTCCCGGCGGCCCACGGCAAGCCCAACTATGTGCACATCGACCTCAAAGAGGAATACGCCAAGTCGATTCCGGCCAATGTCACCGCACGCGTGGTGCCCAGCAATGTCTTCGCCGTGTCGTCGGTCCAGCTGGTGGGCAACGGTCCGGGCATGAACATCCACGCCGGCGCCCACATCTCGGAGGACAGGCGATTGCCGACCGTGCTGTTCCAGACGACGGTGAGCAAGTTGCGTGACCTGCTCGCGGCCGCCGGCCGCGGCCGCGAGGACAGATCGGTGGGCATCTTGGCCGCCTTGGGGGCGGCCACGGACCATCGTCGCGTCGCCCTGCTGAACGCCGGCGCGCAGTTGAATCGTCTTCTCGACCAACTCAATTCGATCGTCAGCACCGACGCGGGGCCTTCGACGGTATCCGCGCTGCTGGATGCGACGACCGGGCTTGCCCAGACCGCCCCCGACCTTCTGGATTCGTTGCATCAGGCCGTCGAACCGATGCGGACCTTCGCCGAGACGCGCGGACAGTTGGCCTCGCTGCTGTCGGGCGCCGACTACACCGTCGGCACGACGCGCCAGTCCTTCGACAACCACATCGACCAACTCGTCCGGATCACCACCGATTTCACGCCGGTGCTCGGGATCTTGGCGCAGAAATCGAACAACTTCGTGCCCGCCGTCGCCAAGCTGGACAACCTGGCCAACCAGTTCATGACACAGGTGTGGAACCCGCGGACAAACCTGGGCAACATGCGGGCGATGCTGACGTTCACGCCGAGTTCTACATACACACGTGCCGATTGTCCGCATTACGGCGAACTGAAGGGGCCCAGCTGCTTTACCGCACCCCTGATTCCGGTGCGACCCGACCTGCCCGACGTGCTGCTGCCGCAGAACTATCAGCCGCCTAAGGACCTGGCACCGCCGCCGGGCACCGTGATCGGTCCGGATGGAAATCTTGTCGCGGTCGGCCCGCCGCTGATCAACCCGAATCCCAACTTGACCGACCCCAATCCCCCACTGCCCGCTGGGATTACGCCGTCGCCGCCGGTACCCGGGAGTGCGAATCCGGATAACCCGTCGCCGGGGGCGCCGGCGGCGCCGCAGGAGCACCAGCCGTGGGTCGCCCCGGTGGCACCCAAGGCGCCGTGGATTCCGCAGGCGTCGTATAGCCCCTCTTTCGGGGGCAACGTGGGACCCGTTGGGAGCCAGTACGAACGAAACATGCTGGGCGTGATCACCGGCGCGCCCGCGACCGAAGCCACCGAGCTTCTGCTGGGCCCGGTCGCCCGTGGCACCACGGTGTCACTAGCTCATCCGTCCGGGGAGGCCAACTGAGATGTCCATGAGATTTCGAGGCCCACTCATCGCACTGACATTGTTCATGGTCGTCGCGTTGACGCTTACCTGGCTGGTGTACGTGAGCCTGCGGCGTGACGTGGCCGGAAACACCGCCAGATACTCGGCGGTGTTCACCGACGTGTACGGGCTTCGCGAGGGCGACGACGTCCGGATGGCCGGCGTGCGGGTAGGTCGAGTCGAAAAGGTGGAACTGGACGGCAATTTGGCGAAGGTCTCGTTCGTGGTTCAGCAAGAACAGCGGCTGTTCGGCAACACCCTCGCGTCGGTGACTTACCAGAATATCGTCGGGCAGCGGTATCTGGGACTGTCCCTGGGCAAGGAGGGCAGTCCGTCGCTCCTCCCCCCGGGTAGCACCATCCCGCTGGAGCGCACCGAACCGTCTTTCGATGTGACCACGCTGCTCAACGGCTACGAACCGTTGTTCAGCCTGCTGAACCCCCATGACGCCGACAACCTCACCAAAGGCATCATCCAGTCGCTGCAAGGTGACACGTCATCGCTCACCACACTCGTCGGTCAAACCTCGACGCTCACCCAGACTTTCGCGGGACGCGATCAGGCTCTCGGCAACGTGATCACCAATCTCAACAAGGTGGTCGGCAACCTCGCTCAACAGAACGACAATCTCGACGGGGTCATCGCGCAGACCCGCAGCGTCGTCGGTGATCTCGACCGACGGCGCCCCGACCTGGTGGCCTCGGTGGGTTCGCTGGCCCGGGTGACCAACCGGCTGTCGGCTTCGGCGACGGACGTGTACCCGGCACTGCGTGAATTCATCGATCGTCAGCCCGGTGTCACCAAGCACATCATGGACGTCGAACCGCAAGTGGCGTTCTTCGGCGACAACATCCCGCTGCTGCTCAAAGGCCTTACCCGGGTGGGCAATCAGGGCGCCTACGGCAATGCCTACGTGTGCGACGTGAACTTCATGGGCTTCTTTCCCGGACTCAACGATGTCGTGCCGATCATCATCAATGCCGCCACGCCCGGAAATAGGGCCTGGCACACGCCGAGGTGCAGGAGCACGGTCGATGGCTGAGGTGTCCATACGGCAACGGCTTTCGCGGATGACCAAGCGTTCGCTGGAGAGCTACAACGAGACCTGGCTTGGGTTCATCGCGGTCGCGGTGGTCGCGGTGGTGATCGGAGTCATGCTGCTGGTGCACGCACTTGGCGCCGGCTATCGGCATTACACCGCGGAGTTTCTCCAGGCCGCCTCGCTGCGGGCCGGCAACCCGATCGTCGTCGCGGGCATCCCGGTGGGCAACGTCACCAGCATGAAACTCGTCGGCGACCACGTCGAGGCGGGGCTGAAGATCAGAGACAACATCAGGCTGGGTAAGGACTCTCGAGCACAGATCAGGGTCACCACCATTTTGGGCTCGCGCTACCTCGCACTGCAGCCCACCGGTCCGGCGCAGCTACCCGACAACACCTTCGACCTGGCGCACACCGAGGTCCCCTACGACCTGCAAGCCGCGTTGCAGGATGCCACCACCACTTTCGAGCAGGTCGATTCCGACAGGTTCGCCCAGTCGCTGGCGGTGCTCGGCAAGCAGCTCGAGGGGCTGCCGTCGGTTGTGCCACAGGCGATCACGAACATCAACACGTTGTCGTCGATCATCGCGGTGCGACGTGACCAGCTCGGACAGTTGCTGCGCAGCACGGAGCAGGTGACGAACACGTTGCGGCGCCAGCAAGCCGGCATCGGCGCTCTGGTCGACCAGGGCCAAGACCTGCTGGGCCAATTCGTGGCGCGGCGCGCCGTTTTCCACGCGATGATGCAGTCGCTGTCGAGCCTCGTCGACACCATGAGCCAGGTGGTGGTGAACGACCGCTCTGGGCTGGATGCGTTGATCAAGGACATGCGCGACTTCACCAACTTGATGTCAGCGCACGACGATCTGTTGCACAGCATGCTGCAAACCAGCCCGATCTTCTTCCGCGAGGCGGCCAACCTCACCGGTGACGGCAACGCGATCAACTTCAACGCCCCCAACGTCCCGCTCATCGACTCCTGGATGTGCGCGATCAGTGGCCGCGCCAAGCAGTTCGGCATGATCCAGTACTTCAAGGACTGCAAGTGAGGGGGCTCGGGGCCAAGGCGCCGGCTATTGTTGCCGCGGTCGCCGTGATCGCGGCCACGCTCGGTATCGGCTCGTGGTACCTGGGCTCCGACGAGGACACCATTACCGTGACCGCCCAATTCGACAGCGCCTCAGGTCTCTACGAGGGCAATGAGGTCGCGGTGCTGGGCATGCCGGTGGGCAAGATCACCAAGATCAACGCCAAGGGCGGTTACGTCGAAGTCGAATTCACCGTCGACCGGCACGTCAAAGTTCCCGCCGCCGCCCAGGCCGTCACCGTGTCGACCTCCATCCTCACCGACCGGCAGATCGAACTCACACCGCCCTATCACGACGGACCGACCCTGCAGAACCACGACACCATCGGGTTGCCCCGAACCAAGACTCCCGTCGAATTCAGCAGCGTCCTCAACGTTTTGGATAAGGTGACCAAGTCGCTCGAGGGCGACGGCCACGGGGGCGGACCGATTGCCGATGTGCTCAACGGCGGCACCGAGGTGGTCAACGGCAACGGCGAAAAGATCAAGGCGGCGCTGGGCGAGCTGTCCAAGGCGCTGCGGCTGTCCAGCGACGGTGGCGCGACCACCCGCGAGCAGGTCACCACGATCGTCAAAAACATCAGCACGCTGTTCGACGCCGTGGCCGCCAACGACACGAAGTTGCGCGAATTCGCCTCCACCATCCACCAAGTCAGCCAGATCATGGCCGACGAGGAGATCGGCACCGGTAGCACCGGACACAAACTCGACCAACTGATCCAGCGGGCCGGTGATCTCGTCGATGCCAACCGCGACAACATCAAGCAGGCCGTGCTGCACGGCAATGACACATTGAAGACGGTGACCGATCAGCGGCGCGACCTGGCCGAACTCCTAGACCTGGCTCCGCTGGTGGCCGACAACGCCTACAACATGATCGACCGGGCGAACGGCAGCGTGCGCGCCCGGTTCCTCACGGATCGATTGCTTTTCGACAGCCAGTACACCAAAGAGATCTGCAACCTGATGGGCCTTCGGCAACTAGGCTGCAGCACTGGGACCATCCAGGACTTCGGCCCCGATTTCGGGTTGACGTATGTGCTCGACGGCATGGCCGCGATGGGGCAGAAATGACGGCCGCGAGCACCCGGCGAATGCTGACGGTGCTGGCCGCGGCGATGGTTACCGCGGGGTGCGCCACGAATGGCCTTGCTAGCCTTCCCCTTCCGGCCCCGGGACTGGGTTCGGGTGGATATTCGCTCAACGCGGTGTTCTCCAACGCGCTCAACCTGCCGATGAACGCCAAGGTCAAGCTCGCCGGCGCCGACGTCGGGCAACTCGAATCGATGGTCGCACGCAACTACACCGCGGTCACCCGGCTGCGCATCAGGGACGGCGTGCAACTGCCACGAGGCAGCACCGCCGAATTACGTACCGCGACACCGTTGGGCGATGTCTTCGTCGCGCTGAAGCCACCGCCTGACGACCCTGCGGATGTTCCGCTGCTTCGCGACGGCGACACCATCGGCCTGGATTCAACCGCGGCCGCCGCGACCGTCGAGTCGGTGCTGAGCTCGGCGGCGATACTGGTGAACGGCGGGGCGGTTCGCAATTTCACCAACATCATCAACGGTTTCGGCAAGGCGACCGGCGACCAGGGCCAGGCGTTCGGAGATATGATCCGCAAGTCCAACGAGCTGCTCGGAACGCTGGATGCCCGGTCCGATCAGATCTCACATGCGTTGACCCAATTGTCCAGCCTGGCCGACCAACTCGATGCCAAAAACCAAACCATCACCGACCTGATGTCCGCTGCCAGCCCCGCCACTTCGGCCCTGGCCGACAACATCACTCAACTCTCCAATTTGGCCGTACAGGTGGGCGACACCTCCCGGCTACTGGCCAGGTTCCCGTCCATCGGCGGGACCGATACCAGCGGGCGCAGCATGGTCCGCGACCTGAACACGATCGCCGGAGCTGCCAACGACGTTGCGATAAGCCCGGATACCAGCTGGCTGTCGATTAATCGGCTGATTCCCGCGTTGGTCAAATCGACTGCGGGGAACTCGATTTCGGTGAATGTGGGCGTGGACAAGATCATGCTCGGATCGCTCCCCGATATCGGATTCCCCGGTGACATCGGGCTGCACGGACCGCACCACTACAACGTGAACCTGCTCGTCGGCACACTCAAATACACCCTGTGGCGGCTGCAGGAGCGCGTGGTGGGCCGGGGGCCGAATTCGCCGCAGGTTCCGGTGATGCCGGACCCCAACATCCCCGGCCAAATCGATGTCGCTCCGGGGGCTCCGCCGCTACCGCAACCGCCCCCACCAGGCCCGCCGCCGCCAGGACCGCAACCGTGATCCGGGCCGTCGCCAACTTTGCCAATCTCGTTGTCCGAGCAGTGCGCACCTGTCACCGACAACAGGTCTGGCTGTCGGTGGCCGGCTTGGTGCTCATCCTGGTGGTGGCCACCGCCTACCTGCTCGTCGGCGCGTTGCGGGTGAAGCCCTTCGCCTCGTCCTACCGGGTCACCGTGCAATTGCCCGAATCAGGCGGCCTGCTGCCCAACCAGGATGTCGCGCTGCGGGGTGTGCGCATCGGCCGTGTCGAGTCGCTACAGATCACCGACAACGGGGTCAACGCCGTCGCCAGCATCACGTCGACGGTGCGGATCCCGGCGAACAGTGTCGTGCACGTGTCGGCGCTGTCGCCGGCCGGTGAGCAGTACATCAATTTCGAAGCCGCATCGAACTCCGGACCGTACCTGCACGACGGCAGCCTGATCACCCTGGACCACACGACCGTACCGGTCAGCTTGGCGCAGTTGCTCGGTGACGCCGACGGGTTGCTGGCCCAAGTCGACCCGCACAAGGTCGAGTTGATCAAGAAAGAACTCAGCCTGAGCAAAGACGGGCCGGCCAAGCTGACCGCCATCGTCGACGGCGGCACCTTCCTGCTTTCCACGCTGGATTCGGTGCTGCCGCAAACCACCAGCATCATCAAGACCAGCCGCGTCGTACTCACCCTGGCCAGCGACAAGAACAACGGATTGGGCGCCACCGCAACGGAACTCAACCGAACGCTGACCGGCGTGGCCAGGATGCAGGCCGGCTATCGCCGCTTGACAGGTCAGACACCGCGCACGCTGTCGGGCGTCGACAACCTGTTCGCCGACAATTCCGACACCATGGTGCAGTTGCTGGGCAGCATGGCCACCATGTCGCAGCTGCTGTATCTACGGATTCCGGCGCTCAATGCGCTGTTCCCCGATTACCGCGGCTCGGTATTGGACGCGGTGACGAGCGCCTTTCACGACGGCGGCGTCTGGGCGACGGCGGACCTGTATCCCCGGTATGTCTGCGACTACGGGACACCGTCGCACGCCCCGTCCGCCGCCGACTACTACGAGCCGTTCATGTACACCTACTGCCGCGACGACGACCCGGCGGTCTCGATTCGCGGCGCCAAGAACGCGCCACGGCCGGGCGGCGACGACACCGCGGGCCCGCCACCGGGCGCGAACCTGGGCCAGCGAACCGACCCGACCCCTCGGGGCCGCTACACCATTCCCACCCCTTACGGCGGTCCTGCGCTGCCGATCGAACCGCCGCACTGAGCAATTGAACCCGTCGACCTTTAGGAGATGATCGTGGGCGTGACTACCAAGAAGAACCGGAAACCCGACACGGACACCGACGTGGAATCGGGGGCCGAAACTCCGGCGGTTGCACGCGAAGACATCGACGACACACGTGCCGACGCACCCGAGGACACGGCCGACGAATCCGCCGAGGCGCCCGACGACTCGACTCCCGACGAGGGTGACGAGGACGAAGACGCCGGACTGCTCAAACGCAAGCGGCCCGATACCGGACGGCGTAAACGGCCCTGGCGCCAGTATCTGCGTCGCAGCGTGCTGCCGGTGTTAATCATTGCCGCGCTCGCTGTTTCGGGGTTCCTCGGCTGGCGGCAATGGCAGGACCATCAGCTGAAGCTGGCTGGTGAACAGGCCCAACAGGCGGCCATCGCCTACGCGCAGGTGCTGACGAGCATCGATTCGAACAAGGTCGACGACAACTTCAAGCAGGTGCTCGACGGCGCGACCGGTGAGTTCAAGGACATGTACACCCAGTCCAGCGTCAAACTGCGGCAGCTGTTGATCGACAACAAGGCGACTGCGCATGGCGTGGTGGTGGACTCGGCCATCCAGACCGAATCTATGGACAAGGTCGTCGTGCTGCTCTTCATCGACCAGACCGTCACCAACACGGCCGCCCCCGACCCGCGCATCGACCGCAGCAGGATCAAGATGACCATGGAGAAGGTCGACGGTCGCTGGCGGGCAAGCAAAGTCCAACTCCTCTGAGCCGAGCGGAGCCATCTGATGCTCAAGAGATTGTCAGCGGCGATCGTATTGGTCACGGCCGCAACGATTCCCAGCACCCCGGTCGCGCACGCGTCGGCGCCGTCATTTTGTGGCGAGCTCGGCGGCAACTGGGACGGTCAGTACTGCCACACCTCGGTGACCTCGGAACGCAACGCCGTGCGCGACATCAAGGTCGCGGTGCCCGACGATCTGATCGACAACCCGACCACTGGCCCGGTGATCCGGGACTACCTGCACACCCTGGTCAGCAACTGGAAGAACGCCAACGGCAGCATGGCCGCTGACAGCTACGGCGAGGAGAATTTCGAGGTCTTCCGGCACGGCAACCTGCTCAGCGCGGTGTTCCACGAGGACTATCACGCCGACGGGCCCAAGCCCAACAACGCCTACCGGACCTTCACCTTCGACATGGCAAGCGGTAGGCGGGTGCAGCTGGCGGATCTGACCACGTCGAATCCGCTGACCGCCATTCCCCCACTGGCGGCGCCGTTTATCGATACGGCGCTCAATCAGGCTCCACCACAACATGATCCGGGCACATACCCGTTTATCCTCGACCGTTGGACTCCCGACAAGGTCTACTCGGGCGCATATAAGGCGTGGGCGTTGACGCCCGACGAGTTGATCATCTACATGCCGGACTATCCGGTCGGCCACGACGAGCCGATCAACTTCTCCCCCGGCCTGCCGCAGTGGTTCATGGACGGCGGCACCGTCCAGGCGCACATTCCGCTATCCGCGCTGAGCCCGGTGATGCGCGTCTAAGAAAGGTCCCCGACTCACACGAGTCACAGCAGTCCCTGAGTCCGGCGACTGTCGATGTGCCCGCATCTGAGCGACAGCGCTGTCGGCGAAACCAGTTGTCGCTCAAAGGCGGCCAAAAGTGTGCACCTGCCGCGGCCGCGACTCTTGTGGCGGGTGGGACTCAGACACCGGCGGCTGAGACTCAGATACCGGCGGGCTGGATTCAGACACCAGCGTCCAGGCTCAGTCCTCGGGGTTGTAGGCGAGGTTCGGGGCCAGCCAGCGCTCGGCTTCTTTCAGGGTCCAGCCCTTGCGCTTCGCGTAGTCGGCGACCTGGTCCTGGGCCATCCGGCCGACCACGAAGTACTGGGACTGCGGGTGCGAGAAATACCAGCCGCTGACGGCGGCACCGGGCCACATCGCCATCGACTCGGTCAACTCGATACCGGTCCGCTCCTTGACGTCCATCAATTTCCAGAGCGTCGCCTTCTCGGTGTGCTCCGGGCAGGCCGGGTAGCCGGGTGCGGGGCGGATTCCCACGTACTTCTCGTCGATGAGTGCGTCGTTGTCCAACTGCTCGTCGGGCTGGAATCCCCAGAACTCCTTGCGGACCCGCTGGTGCATCCGTTCGGCGAACGCCTCGGCCAGCCGGTCGGCGATCGACTCCAGCAGGATCGCGCTGTAGTCGTCCAGGGCCGCCTTGAACTCGGCGATCTTCTCCTGGCTGCCGAGCCCCGCGGTGACGGCGAAAGCGCCGACGTAGTCGGCCAGGCCGGTGTCCTTGGGCGCGATGTAGTCGCCCAGCGACCGGTTCGGGATGCCCTGCCGGTGCTCGCCCTGCTGGCGCAGGTTATGCAACGTGGTCAGCACCTCGGTGCGGGTGTCGTCGGTGTAGACCTCGATGTCGTCGCCGACGGCGTTCGCGGGGAAGAAGCCGATGACCCCGTTGGCGGTCAGCCACTTCTCCTTGATCAGGGTGTCGAGCATCTGCTGGGCGTCGTCGTACAGCTTGCGGGCAGCCTCACCCGAGGAAGGGTTGTTGAGGATGTCGGGGAAGCGTCCCTTCATCTCCCACGCGTTGAAAAACGGTTGCCAATCGATGTACTCACGCAACTCGGCGAGGTCGTAGTCCAGGAATTCCCGCACTCCCACGCCGATGGCGGGCACCGGCGGGGTGTAGCCGTCCCATTCGATCGGTGTCCGGTTCGCGCGGGCCTTCTCCAGCGTCAGCAGCGGCCGGTCGTTCTTTTGCGAGTGCCGTTCGCGCAGCGCCGCGTAGTCCTTCTCGGTGGCCTCCAGCAGGCCGGGCCGCTGCTTGTCGTCGAGCAGCGCAGCAGCCACCGGCACCGAGCGGGACGCATCCTTGACCCAGACCACCGGACCGCTGCGACGCGGCGAAATCTTCACGGCGGTGTGCGCGCGGGACGTGGTCGCGCCACCGATCAGCAGCGGGATCTCCAGCCCCTCGCGTTCCATCTCGACGGCGAAGTTGGACATCTCGTCCAGCGACGGGGTGATCAGTCCCGACAGCCCAATGATGTCGGCCTCGTGCTCCTTGGCGGCGGCCAAGATCTTCTCGGCGGGCACCATCACACCGAGGTCGATCACTTCGAAGTTGTTGCACTGCAGGACAACCCCGACGATGTTCTTACCGATGTCGTGGACGTCGCCCTTCACGGTCGCCATCACGATCGTGCCGTTGGTGTCCTTCGCTGCTGCAGTGCCGTTCTGTTCTTTCTCCTTTTCGATGTACGGCAGCAGATACGCCACGGCCTTCTTCATCACCCGGGCCGACTTCACCACCTGCGGCAGAAACATCTTTCCGGAGCCGAAGAGGTCACCGACGACGTTCATGCCGTCCATCAGCGGACCCTCGATCACCTCGATCGGGCGACCGCCCGCCTCGGCGATCTCGGTGCGCAATTCCTCGGTGTCTTCGTCGACGTGCGCGTCGATCCCCTTGACCAGCGCGTGCGTGATCCGCTCGCGGACCGGCAGACTGCGCCACTCGGCCGCCTTGGGGTCCTCGGTCTTCGCGGAACTGTTGAACCGCTCGGCGATCTCGAGCAGCCGCTCGGCCGCATCCTCGCGACGGTTCAGGACCACATCCTCGATGCGGTCCCGCAGCTCGGGGTCGATCGAGTCGTAGGGCACCAAGGCGCCGGCGTTGACGATGCCCATGTCCAGGCCGGCCTTGATGGCGTGATACAGGAACACCGCGTGGATCGCCTCGCGGACCGGGTTGTTGCCCCGGAACGAGAACGACACGTTGGAGATGCCGCCGGAGATGTGCACCCCGGGGAGGTTCTCCTTGATCCAGGCGCAGGCCTCGATGAAGTCGATCCCGTAGGTCGCGTGCTCCTCGATACCGGTCGCCAGCGCGAAGCAGTTCGGGTCGAAGATGATGTCCTCGGGAGGAAAGCCGACCTGTTCGGTCAGGATCCGGTAGGCGCGTCCGCAGATCTCCTTGCGGCGCTCCAGGTTGTCGGCCTGACCCTGCTCGTCGAAGGCCATCACGACGACCGCGGCGCCGTACTTGCGGCACAGCCGGGCCTCGCGGATGAACTTCTCCTCGCCCTCCTTCATGGAGATCGAGTTGACGATCGGCTTGCCCTGCACGTTCTTCAGGCCCGCCTCGATGACCTCCCACTTGGAGGAGTCGATCATCACCGGGACGCGGCTAATGTCGGGCTCGGCCGCGATCAGCTTGGTGAACCGGTCCATCGCGGCGACGCCGTCGATCATGCCCTCGTCCATGTTGATGTCGATGACCTGCGCGCCGACCTCGACCTGCTGCAGGGCGACCGACAGCGCGGTGTCGTAGTCCTCGGCCTTGATCAGGTTGCGGAACCGGGCGGAGCCGGTGATGTTGGTGCGCTCACCGATGTTCACGAACAGGGACTCATCGTTGATGTTGAGCGGCTCCAGGCCCGACAGCCGGGTGGCCACCTCGATCTGGGGCAGCTCACGCGGTGCTTTGCCCTCGACGACCTTGGCGATCTCGGCGATGTGCGGCGGCGCGGTTCCGCAGCAACCGCCGACCAGGTTGACCAGGCCGGCCTCGGCGAAGTCGGCGATGTAGCCGGCTTGCCGCTCCGGGGTCTCGTCGTACTCGCCGAAGGCGTTGGGCAGGCCGGCGTTCGGGTAGCAGGAGACAAAAGTGTCCGCGATCCGCGACACCTCGGCGATGTAGGGCCGCATCTCCGGTGCGCCCAAGGCGCAGTTCAGGCCCACCGCGATCGGCCGCGCGTGCCGGATCGAGTTCCAGAATGCCTCGGTGACCTGACCGGACAGCGTCCGCCCGGACGCGTCGGTGATGGTGCCCGAGATGATCAACGGCCAGCGGCGTCCGCGCTCCTCGAACAGCGTCTCGACGGCGAACACCGCCGCCTTGGCGTTCAGCGAGTCGAAGATCGTCTCGATGATGATCAGGTCGGCACCGCCGTCGACCAGGCCGTTCGCGGCTTCGAGGTAGGCGGCGACCAGCTGGTCGTAGGAGACGTTTCGGGCCCCGGGGTCGTTGACGTCGGGCGAGATCGACGCGGTCCGCGTCGTCGGGCCGATGGCGCCGGCCACGTAGCGGGGCTTCTCCGGGGTGCTGTACTCGTCGGCGGCCTTGCGGGCCAGGGCGGCGCCGGCGTAGTTCAACTCGTAGGCCAGGTCCGCCATGTCGTAGTCGGAGAGCGAGATCGCGTTCGCGTTGAAGGTGTTGGTTTCCAGGATGTCGGCACCCGCGTCGAGGTACTCGCGGTGGATCCCGGTGATGATCTGTGGCTGCGTCAGGTTGAGCAGGTCGTTGTTCCCCTGCAGAGCGGTCGGCCACTCGGTGAACCGGTCGCCCCGGTAGCCGGCCTCGTCCGGCCGGTCGCGCTGGATCGCCGTGCCCATCGCGCCGTCGATCACCATGATCCGCTGGCGCAGAGCCGCAGTCAGTTCATCTGTGCAGTCAGGGCGGATGTTCGGCTCGAAGTGTGACTCAGAGGCGCTCACGCACGTTCCTTCCGTAGTGGAAGGCGTCCTTGACTCTGCCGAGCGTGGCGGATACCGGTAAGCACCGGAAAACCGTTGCAACGCCTCTCGACCAGAAAAGTCTACGTCGTCACCCGACGTCTGGACGCCCAGCTCGACCCGACCTGCGTGGCGCTCGCGATTGCCCTAAAGCACCAGCTCACGGATCTTGTCGGCGATGTGGTAGTTACCCATGTTAACAAGTTTGCCGCTACGCGTATTTCGTCTCGACCGCGACGACGCCGGTAGTTGAATTCATCGAACACGAGCGCCGGGGGCCGCCAACAGACACAAGAATAGTCCTTCTATGCAAAGGCCCGGATGAAACGCCCGCCGGCCGACAAGCCACGTCCGGCACGCCCCGAAGATCGGAGCCCGATCCAATTGGCCGACTCCCTCATCGGACCGCGCACGGTCCGCATCGCTGGCGGGCCGAAGGCCGTAGGCTAATTCTGTGACCCCGCCCGACGGCCCTCCCTTTGGCGAAGCCGCATTGCCCGAACTGCACCACACCGTCGTCGTGGCTGCGTTCGAGGGGTGGAACGACGCCGGCGACGCGGCCAGCGATGCGCTCGAACACCTCGAGGCCATCTGGGAAGCCGATCCGATTTTGGAGATCGACGACGAGGCATATTACGACTACCAGGTGAATCGTCCGGTGATCCGGCAGGTCGACGGCGTGACCCGCGAACTGGTGTGGCCGG
Organism: Mycobacterium sp. 1465703.0; assembly: GCF_001672975.1. Lineage (GTDB taxonomy): Bacteria > Actinomycetota > Actinomycetes > Mycobacteriales > Mycobacteriaceae > Mycobacterium. The sequence goes on along the minus strand of NZ_LZKU01000139.1, from coordinate 11,243 downwards.
CGATGCGGATCTCGCACTGCCGGCCGCCCGGCAGCGACCGCGATGTCGTGTTGATGCATGGGGTGGAACCCAACATGCGGTGGCGCACGTTCTGCGCGGAGTTGGTGGCAATCGCCGACAAGCTCAATGTGGACACCGTGGTGATCCTCGGTGCCCTGCTGGCCGACACCCCTCACACCCGGCCGGTTCCGGTTTCGGGCGCGGCCTACTCCCCCGAATCGGCGAAACGCTTCGGCCTCGAGGAAAGCCGGTACGAGGGGCCGACCGGCATCGCCGGAGTGTTTCAGGACTCCTGTGTGGCCGCCGGGATCCCGGCGGTGACGTTCTGGGCGGCGGTACCGCACTACGTCTCGCAGCCACCGAACCCGAAGGCGACGGTGGCCCTGTTGCGCCGCGTCGAAGACGTGCTCGACATCGAGGTGCCGCTGGCAGACCTGCCGACGGACGCCGAGGAATGGGAGCAGGCAGTCACCGAGATGACCGCCGAGGACGAGGACCTCGCCGAGTACGTGTTGTCGCTGGAGCAGCGCGGCGACGCCGAGGTCGACATGAACGACGCCCTGGGCAAGATCGACGGCGATGCGCTGGCCGCGGAGTTCGAGCGTTACCTGCGCCGCCGTCGCCCCGGCTTCGGCCGTTCGTAGCGGGTCGCCACCACCAGCGACCCTCACCTGGTGGTCGATCTCGAATTTGCCCTCCACTCACCGAATACGGAAGCATCGCTGCACAACCCGCCGAGTGGGTACCTCCCGTCTGTAAACCCAGCACTGGCGCCCGGAATTGGGCAACGATCAAGATTGGACGTTTTCATGGCCGCGTTGCCGGAGGATGGCAACCCAGATACGGCAGTCGGTGACTTCGGCGAGGACGCCGGGTACCGCAAGGGACTCAAGCCCCGGCAGGTGCAGATGATCGGTATCGGCGGCGCGATCGGTTCCGGGCTGTTCCTGGGGGCGGGGGGCCGGCTGGCCAAGGCGGGACCCGGGATATTCCTGATCTACGCCATATGCGGATTGTTCGTCTTCCTGATCCTGCGAGCGCTGGGCGAGTTGGTTCTGCATCGCCCGTCGTCGGGCTCGTTTGTGTCCTATGCGCGCGAATTCTTCGGCGAGAAGGCCGCCTACGCCATCGGCTGGATGTATTTTTTCGGCTGGTCGATGACCGCCATCGTCGACACCACCGCGATCGCCACCTATCTGCGGCGGTGGACGACCTTCGAATCGATCCCACAGTGGGTCTTGGCATTGATCGCCCTCGCGGTCGTGTTGTCGATGAACCTGATCTCGGTGCAGTGGTTCGGTGAGCTGGAATTCTGGGCTGCGCTGGTCAAGGTGTTCGCGCTGGTCGCTTTCCTGGTCGTCGGGCTCATCTTCCTCGCGGGGCGCTATCGCATCGACGGCCACAGCACCGGACTGAGTCTGTGGACCAACCACGGCGGGCTCTTTCCGTCCGGCGTCGTCGCAGTACTGCTGACCACCTCGGGTGTGGTATTCGCTTATGCCGCTGTCGAATTGGTGGGCACGGCTGCCGGGGAGACCGCCGAACCGGAAAAGGTCATGCCGCGCGCAATCAACTCGGTGATCGCTCGCATCGCGATCTTCTACGTCGGATCCGTTGCGCTACTGGCGTTGCTGCTGCCGTACACCTCCTACCAGGCCACCGAAAGCCCGTTCGTCACCTTCTTTTCCAAGATCGGCTTTCACGCCGCCGGTGACCTGATGAATGTGGTGGTGCTCACCGCCGCACTGTCCAGCCTGAATGCAGGACTGTATTCGACCGGCCGCATCATGCACTCGATGGCTTCCAGTGGCAGCGCCCCACGGTTCGCGACCCGGATGTCCAAGAACGGGGTGCCCTACGTCGGTATCTCGATGGCGGCCATCATCTGCCTGTTCGGCATTGCCCTCAATGCCTTCAATCCCAGCGAGGCCTTCGAGATCGTGCTCAACATCGTGGCGCCGGGCATCATCGCGTGCTGGGCGACCATCGTGCTGTGTCAGCTGCGCGCCTACCGGCTGTCCAAGGCGGGGCTGGTGCAACGGCCGCAGTTTCGCATGCCGTGGGCACCCTATTCGGGGTATCTCACCCTCCTTTTCCTAGCCGGCGTTCTGGTCATGATGGCCTTCGACAGGCAGACCGGTACCTGGACCATCGCAACGGTGGTCGTGATGGCCCCGGCGCTGAGCGCCGGATGGTTTCTGGTGCGCAACCGGGTATCGGCCGTCGCATCCGAAGGCGCGGCCGACATCGGTTAGGAGGCGCCGAGGTCGCGGTTATAGGCGCTGGTGGAGCGGCCCAGCGCGGCAACTTGCGCGTCCAGTTGGGGCAACAGCTCGGCAGTGGATTTGTGCAAGGGCATCTCGCCCGCCGTGCTGGACAGCACCGGCTTGACCCAGCGGAACAGCGCCACCCAGCGCGGGCAGTAGACGCGGGTGCGCCGGGCCTCGATGCCCTTGACGAAAGCGGCCGCGCATTTGTCAACGTTCGTCGTTTTGTTCAGCGGCCACGGGAAGCTGGCGAGCAATTGGTTGAACGCCGGCAGGTCGGACTGAGTGTCACGGACCAGGGCGGTGTTGACCCAGGACATGTGGGCCGAACCGACCTTGACACCTCGGTGAGCCACCTCCAGCCGCACCGCGTTGGCCAGCAGCTCGACGCCGGCCTTTGAGGCGTTGTAGGGAGCCAATCCGGGGCAGGCGGCGTAAGCCGCCAGCGACGACACGATCAGCACGTAGCCGCGGCGTTCGATCAATGCGGGCAAAGTGGCGCGCACGGTGTGAAAGACGCCGAGCACGTTGATGTCGAGCACCCGTTTGAATGCGTCGGGATCGACCTGTAGCACTGACCCGTAACTGGCGATGCCGGCGTTGGCCACCACCACATCGATGCCGCCGAATCGCTCGACGGCCCGGGCGGCGGCGGCCTGCATCGCGGACAGATCGCGCACATCTGCCGCAACCGTCAGCACCCGCTCTTCGCCGAGTTCGGCGGCAAGAGCTTTCAGGTCTGCTTCGTTGAGGTCGGTCAGAACGAGCTTGGCACCCTTGGCGGACAGCCGGCGAGCGGTCTCGGCTCCGATCCCGCGGGCGCCGCCGGTGATGAAAACGACCTTGTCGTGCAGCGATGTCATGGCCGCCAACGTACTCTACAACTCGGTTGCGTTTTGATCTCGGTGGGGATGCGTTTCCGCAATTACTTTCTGCCCTGGTAAGCCCATCCGGTGTCTCACTCGGGCTCGGCGCAGCGGCGTGGCGGAAGGGCCGCGAATCCGCCAAAAGCGTTGGGCGCCATAATGAGTGAACTGACTAGCCAACTAGGTGACAGACCCTGGTGGGGCCACGGCGATCGTCTTGAGGTTGCCCAATTGTCCTCATACGGGGCACCCATCGGCGGGGTAAAACACCACGACGACGGGCGATTACGCGCATCGGACACGCGGCATCGAACTCCAACCCGCGGAACGCAAGACACTGCAAGGGCAGTTTCCTGATTTTTTACTCACCACTACCCCAACTGGGCGTTCGCACTACTCTACTTAGCCGTACCTTGCATAAGAGGGGTTTAAGCAATCATAAGGTCCGGGCATGACATGTAGTCCAGCATGTTGTCGGGGGGCCGATGGATGACAACCGACAGTACCCTCCCAACGCCGATCGGCGATTCCACTGGCGCGGAAGACGATAGTCAGCTCGGCTATCAGGAACTGGACACCGCGGCCCGCGCCATAGCGTCCAATATGCAGCGGCAGGCCGAGGCGGGCGAACGGATCTCGGCCAGAGCCATCGGAATCCACCGGAGCACCACGGAGGGTCAGCCGATTTCGGCCCCCGATGCCATTTCCCAAAGTGGAGCAGCGCTAGCCAAAAAACCAATCCCACCAGACCGTTCGGTGTGGAACTTTGTGATGTGCACCAGCTTGGGTGGTGTCGACACCTACCTCTGGCACCGCCAGGGCAGCAATGAGTTCTGTTGGCGTCCAGTTGGAACACGTTGGGGCGCAGAGGAATCACCGACAGACGAACCTCAATAATCGGCTTGGCTTCTAGCGCCTACTCCTCGCAGCTAAACGGACCGGAGGTCCATGAGCATCGGGCGTCGGACGCGGCACGCCGAAAATAAACGCCAAAGGACACCTTTTGCCGACCTCAGAACGGGCCCTTTGACCGCCATGTCCGATAGGAAATGGCCTGCGGCCGCCCGCCGCAGGGGGCACACTAAAGGGCGGTGAGGAGCACCGTTATGACCAGCACTATCGGTGTGGCCTCCAGCCGGAGGTAACTCAACATGGTCGGCACGACAAAGGGTTACGACGTCGTCGTGGTGGGATTGGGTGGCATGGGAAGTGCCGCCGCCTATCATTTGGCGGCCCGAGGACTCCGGGTGCTCGGCCTGGAGCGGCATTGGGCCGCGCACAACAAGGGATCCAGCCACGGTGGATCCCGGATCATCCGCCAGGCGTATTTCGAGGACTCCGGTTATGTTCCACTGTTGCTGCGCGCCTACGAGCTGTGGGAGAAGCTGGCTGCCGATTCTCAGCACGACCTTTACCGACTCACTGGGGGCCTTTTCATCGGGCCACCGGACTGCCAGATCGTTTCCGGTAGCCTGCGGGCCAGCCGCCAATGGGATCTGCCGCATGAATTGTTCGACGCTGCCGAGATCACCGCTAGGTTCCCGAACTTCACTCCCGGCCCTGAAGATTGCGCGCTCTACGACGCGAAAGCCGGGTTCGTGCGACCAGAGCTGGCGGTGCACGCACATCTTGAAGCGGCCGAAAAAGCCGGCGCGACACTGCAATTTGGTGAGTCCGTGCTGGATTGGAGCCAGAGCGCCGCCGGCATGCGGGTCGTTACCGGTCGCGGGTCATACGCCGCTGGGCAGTTGGTGATCTGCCCGGGCGCCTGGGCCCCGCAAGTGCTGGGTGAGTTCGGTGTTCCCATCACGGTGGAACGTCAGGTGATGTACTGGCTGGACCCGATCGGCGGTATTGGCACGTTCGAGGGTCACCCCGTCTTCATCCACGAGAACGCCTCAGGCATACACGTATACGGTCTACCGGCAATTGACGGACCGCGGGGCGGTGTGAAAGTTGGCTATGCCCGCAACGGGATCGCCTGTACGCCGGAGACCATCGACCGAACAGTGCACGAGCGGGAAATTACCGAGATCAGGGCGCGGGTCGCTGAGGTATTACCGGCGCTGGCGGGCAACTGCCTGCACGCGACAACGTGCATGTACTCCAATACACCTGACCGGCACTTCGTGATCGGGCGCCACCCGCAATGCCCCGACGTCATCATGGCGTGCGGATTCTCCGGGCACGGCTTTAAATTCGTTCCGGTGGTCGGCGAGATCCTTGCCAACCTGGCCATCGATGGGGCGACCGACCACCCCATCGCGTTGTTCGACCCGCAGCGGTCGCTGAGCGCGTGACCGCGTATCCCTGCCTCCCTAGGGGCCGTCTGGAGAGGTGTCGCGCAGAACGGCGGCCGCCTCGCGCTGGCCTGTTTCTGCTTGTCCTACATGGATTTGAAGAAAGATAGCGTCTATTCCATGCCGGTGCGGCCAGGAGTCCAAAAGGGTTTGGTGCGTATCTGGCGTCGGTCCCAGCCGCGCTCGGTGATCAATATTTTGCGTAAGGTCTGGATGGTGCGGGCCTCACCGGCGAGGTAGGCGATGCCGGGATAGTCAGGCAGCGAGAGGCTGCGCAGGGCCTCGGCCAGCACGGCAGAGCTCGCCGCCCGAGCGTCACCGCGCTCGACCCGGGTCAGGGGTGTGGCCAGGGGAAGCTGGTCGGCGCGGGTCGCGGCCTCGATCACTCCGTATACCTCGGCGGTTGGGTGCATGGATCGAAGCATCGCGGCGAACGCGACCGACGCGGTTTCTTCGCCGGCGAACACGTGGTAGGGCGCATCATGGCGTATGACGAAATTGCCCTGGGGCCGGGTGATTTGGGCTTGATCTCCAATGGAGGTGGACGTCGCCCAAAGTCTGGCGGGCGTTGCGTCATTCGGGTCACCGTCGTGGTCGAACATCACGATGTCGAGTGCGCCGAGGTCGGGGTCGGCGTCGTAGATGGAATACGTGCGCAGCACGGGGTATGCATGCATCCTTGACCAGGATTCACGCAGACTCTCCACCTTCAGCCGGACCTGCTGACCTGGCGTCCAGGTCAGTCCCTGCAGGCGCGGGCCGCTGAACCGGATGCGGAGCATCCTCGGTGTCAGGTCTTCGATCTCGCTGACGGTCGCAGAGAGGAAGACCGCATCACGGAGCGTGCTGATGAGCGGGAAAGCGCCGATGAGGGTAGCCACGAAGAACTCCAAAGGCTAGCGGTTTTCGAAGGTGGATGCCGGCTGGGCAGCGTGGCACAGCCCTTGTACTAGAACATTTTTCGATTCAGGTCAGGACAAGTCGCAGGATGAGACGAGCGGCGCGTGTCGAGCAGCGCGCAGAATCACCGCGTGCTGGAGTCCGATATGGGTATGGCCGAAACCAAGAAAGCGGTGCCCGATCTGCTCAGTAGTTGTTGCAGGTGTTGAAGACCTGCTGGACAAGTCCAAACTGCTCGTCGGCCCCTGGCGAGTTGGCCAGCATCTGGGCCATCTGCTGGCGCCTGCCGGGCGGCGCGGCGAGGAACTGACGCAGAAAGGAGACGCTCTCTGGCGAAGAGTTGAAACGTTGCGCGGCTTGGGGATCTGCCGCCTGCAGCGCCGACATCACCTGCCCGTAGTTGCAGGTCGTGTTGACGAACGGACTTAGATCCCGATCGGCGGACGCGACCCCGGCCCCAGCGCTCAACGACAATGCCAGCCCGCAGGCTCCGACAGCCAATTTAGTCAACGATAACGTGGTCATTTTTTTGGTACCTCCAGCTAAATCTCGGACGGCGACAACATCAAGCCGGCCAACCGTCTTTGTGAACGCTAGCAGCCATGCGAGCGGTTTTGGTGGCTTCCGTGATACGGCAAGCAAGCAAATATCGTCCGGCCCGCACATCGCGTGTGATTGCGAGTCGGCGCACGACGGATCCGGATCCACCGGGCGGGCCGTACGGGCAGCCGACGACATGGTGTGCGACGGCGCGGTAAGCGCTGAGCGCTGGGTGGCCGGCGAACGTGAATTACACAGCGACAAAGTAATTCCCATCGAATTGAAACCGCCGAGGCTCAGATGATGCCCATGCCGTGGGCCGTCAGCGAAACCCCCATCACTGCGACCACGGCTACCAAGATCTTCCGCTGGTGAGCCCTCCCCCAGTCATGCAGCCGTTGCACTAACGCTTGGGTTGTTCCTGGCGTGACCAGATAGCTGGCGAGGATGACCTCCTCCACCGCAAGCGTTACGACGACGAACGCGATGGCGGCGATGACCTGTGTGCCCGTCGCGGCTCCCGCGGCCAGGATGATGGCGAGTACAAGCAAAAGCACTTCGAGTGACGGCGCCATTGCGACGCCGATCACCAATGTGACCCATAGGGATCCGTTCGCCCACGCATCGCGGATACGGCCAAGGGGCCGCCGGGTTGCAGATCCGCCCTCGGTCGCCCCATCCGGCGCACCGCCCAGCAGCCGCGAGATCGCGGTCGGTGGATTCGGATCCGGCTCGAGCGTCGCCGTATCGCCGCCCGCTGCCAACACGGGCGCCCGCTCACGCACCGAGAAGCGCACTGCCATCAGCGCGGCGATCGATAGCGCGAGCACTCCTATGCCGATTTCAATGTTCCCCATGACGGAGTGCGCGACTGTGCCCGGGGTGGTCAGATCTTTCGTAAAAGCAGCAAACGCCGGTGTGACGTGCAGTACGGCCAGCGGAATCAGCAGGTAGACAACGCTCGCCGTCAAGCACCCAAGCCAGTAGACGAGCAGGTTTGGCACCGGGCGTGGCCGCGACACCACGAGAAGGATGATGCCGATACGCACCGGATTGAGCGTTATCAAAAGCGCTAACCCAAGCAATGGACCCCACATAGCAGCTCAATCTGTCGGTCTTGGCAATGAACGGCTCACTGAACCGGAGTGAATTCGAGGTGTAATTCCTTGAGGCGTCTGAACAGAAGAGTGCTGTCCCATTTGAGCCGACGAGCGCCTGCCGGGCCGTGTTTGGCCTCGGAAAGCCGAATGTCGGCCATCCGGTTGAGGATTCGCTCCAAGCTCACCCGCACTTCGGCGCGCGCAATCGGGGCGCCAGGGCAAGTGTGAACACCACGGCCGAATGCCATGTGGTGGAATATGTTTGGGCGGTCGAGGCGGAATTCGTTGGGCTCGTCGAACCGTCGTGGGTCGCGGTTTGCCGCACCATTCATCACCAGTACGCTGGTACCGGCTTGCACATCGACGTCGCCGATTTTGGTGGTGCGCCGCGCCAGACGGAAATTCGATTTGATCGGGCTTTCGATACGCAGCATCTCCTCGATAAAGGCTGGGATTTTTGAGTTGTCTTCTCGTAGCTGCTGTTGCAAGTCCGGTCTTTCCGCCAACGTGAGCATCGAAAGGCTTAGCAGGTCGATCGTCGTGCCGTGGCCGGCCGCGAACATGAAGGTGGCAACGCGGGCAACATCAATCGCGTCGGGTGTCGTGCCGTCGGGAAACTTTGCCAGCGCGAGCTCGGTGAGGACGTCGTCGCGCGGATTGCGCCGCCGTTCCTCGATGTACTCGACGAACCACTCCTCTTTCACGCCAACGAAACCGCTACGGTCCCCTTCGAGCCTGCTGGCTCTCGCAGCGCGACGGAATCGCTCACGATCGGCCTCGGGCACGTCGAGCAGGTCGGTAATCGCGTCGAGCGTAAATGGAAAATTGTAGTCGATGACGATCTCGCACTTGCCATTCGCGATGAAGGTGTTGAGCTGCTCGTCAGCGAGACGCCACAGGAAGTCCTCATTGTTTTTAAGTTGCTTCGGCGTAAACAAACGGCTCAACAGCGAACGGTGCGCGGTGTGTTTCGGAGGATCAAACGTAATGAAATAGTCGCCAAATGTAACCGTCTGGCGGTGCCGTTCGATCAGATCCGTAATGTCATCGCTGTCGGTTTTGGTCGGAATCCCCGACCATGGTCCGCTGACGATATTGCATACCGAGAAAGTGTGGTCGGCGTCGCGTTGCACCGCGAGGGCCTCGTCGTATCCCGACACCATCACCACGCCGTGCGCCGGCTCACGCCATGCCGGGCAACGACGGATCGCGTCGTAATAGTCGTAGGGGTCATCGACGAGCGACTTCTCGGTGAAGAAGTCGAGTTTTTCGGGTCCGCTCACTTTGCCTCCCTCGCGCCGCGATACGCGGTTGTCAGATCCCATGGTTTAAACCCTCTCGGGCTGAGCGGCGTTCGCGGACGCCAGCTTTAGCATTTCTGACCCGCGAATGGCGCCAATGGTGGCGATGTCGGCGCTGTCACGCCTGCCACCGGCGTCCCATCGGTCAAACGGAGTCGCGGTGGCCAGGTCATCGCCGCGCAGCAACGCTTCCCACAACTGATCCGGCGAGTCGATGCCGGCAGGAAGTCGGCATGCCATACCGATACCGGCGACTGGAGTGACAGGTGTGGCGCCGACCGAGGAGCGAAGAAACCGTCGAAGCGAGCGCTGCATACCGGCGTCGCCGAACGGATTGATACTCACCAGTCCTCCAATTTCGCTTTGACATGGGCGAACAGTTCAGTGCACTAGGTATTTCTGGCCAGCGGCTCTCGGGCTTAGCCCTGCAACCGTCCCGACCGATTGCATGATCCAGAGCGTGGTGGGTTTCAATCCTGTTGTCCGGCTTATGAAGCCGATAGCGTAGTCAGGACCCGCACATAGAGTAGTAGGCGACAGCAAACAGAGTGGTGGCTCCGGTAGCGACAGGGAGATACTCAACCGGCAATGAGGGCACAAGCGCGGATTGCAGTCTGCAACAGCGTTTTTCGTCGTGGACGTTAGCTTCGGCTGTTACCCAGGGATGCGGCCTGCGGGAGACAGTCAGGAGGGCGTTCCGCCGCGCTTGGCGAAGACGCTGCAGAGGTGGAGCCTTCCCCGTCCGGCCGGCGACCAGCCACCCCGATGGCGCCGTGATGCCGAACGGGACAAAAGCGACGCCAGTGCGCAGCGGGCTGTACTCCACGATGGTCTGCACATAGGCCGACCAGCACGGTCAGGGTTAAAAACACCCCACTGGCAACGAACATGACCGCGAAGGTGGCCAGCCGGTTGCGGTCGAAGAATGATGGCCTACATGGGCAGAGTGACAAGCGACATTGCGAGCATGCCCCGGGGCGGGCCAGATGCCTCCTGGCTGGACCGGCGGTTGCGGACCAACCGGCTGCAATATCTCGACCGTGACGATGTCGACGATCTGAAGCGCAACGTCATTCACGCACTCGATCGCAGACAAAGCCGACGGTTTTTCGGTGCATACGGAAGCTTCGCTCGGATGGCGCTTGATGAGGTGTCCGATATCCCCTCGCCGAAGATCCTCGAACTTGGCGCCGGCCTCGGCGGGCTGTCGCGCAAGCTGCTGGAGTATCACCCCACCGCCCAGGTGACGGTCACCGACATCGAGCCCATGTTCGTGGCCGAGATCGCCGCCAGCGACCTCGGCCGCCACCCACGCGCCACGGTGCGGGAAATGGACGCCACCGCGATCGACGTCCAGGACGGGTACTACGACCTTGCGGTGTTTGCGCTGTCGTTGAGTGGCCTGCCGCCTGCACTGGCCGCCCGAGTGTTCGCTGAGGGGACCCGGGCAGCGAGCAAGTTGTTAATCATCGACGTCCGCAGGCCGCCGGCACCTGTCCACCTGGTCGCGTTGGCGGCGGCGTTACCGTTGACTCGGCTGGACCTGCTGGCACACGATGCGTTCGTCACCTCGTTACGCGCCTATAGCCCGTCGGCGTTGCGCTCGCTCGCCTGGTATGCCGACCCGGCGATTTCCGTCGAGTGCCTGCGCATCCGACGATTTGGCACGATGGCGGCGGTTGCCAGTCACGCCCGGCAAACTTGCAAATCGGCGTAGGGATCGCGAACCATGACCCCGTTGAACTTGCATAGGTCGCGGTGGTGGCTCCAGATGGTCGCGGTGCCCGCCTGCTGAGCTGCGCCTGGCATAGCAGAGGGCGCCTATCAACGCCAGGTTTTCGGGTAGCCTTCGTGTGGTTCGATACAACCTCGCAGCACGATCGCGGCCAGTGAGCCGCCGTTTATACCGAGAATCAAAATACGTGAAATCATAAAGCCGCAGTCCTGTTAAAGGGTTGACTGGAAAGGG
>NZ_LZKU01000138.1 GCF_001672975.1 Mycobacterium sp. 1465703.0 | reverse complement strand
ACCCCGATGCCGTTGCACACCAACACCGCTCGGATGGACTTGACGTTCTCACTGGCCGAACGGTTCACCGCGTCCGGTCAGCGCGCGGGCATCGCCGTGACCGCGGAATACCGCACCGACGTCTTCAACGCCGACACCGTCGAGGCGATGATCGAGCGACTGCAGCGGCTGTTGACGGCCGTCACCGCCGAGCCCGACCGTCGGCTGTCCTCGGTGGACCTGCTGGACACCGCCGAGCACACCCGACTGGCGAAGTGGGGCAACGAGGCGGTGCTGGCCGAGCCGATGCAGCCGGTGACGGTGGCGGGGCTGTTCGCCGCGCAGGCGGCGCGCACTCCGGACGCGGTGGCGCTGACGTTCGAGGACCGGTCGATGACGTATCGCGAGCTCGACGAGGCGGCGAACCGGTTGGCGCATCTGCTGGTGGATCGCGGCGCAGGTCCGGGAGAGTTTGTGGCACTGCTGTTTTCGCGGTCGGCCGAGGCGATCGTGTCGATCCTGGCGGTGCTCAAGTCCGGGGCGGCGTATCTGCCGATCGATCCCGCGTTGCCGGCGGCCCGAATCGAGTTCATGCTCACCGACGCCGCGCCGATGGCCGCAATCACCACCGCGGCGCTGGCCGACACGTTCGACGGGTTCGACCTGATCGTCATCGACGTCAATGACCCGGCCGTCGCGGTGCAGCCGGTGGTAGCGCCGCCGGCCCCGGCGCCCAACGATCTGGCTCACCTGATCTATACCTCGGGCACCACCGGAGTGCCCAAAGGCGTTGCAGTTACCCAACATAACGTTGCACAACTATTCGACGACCTGCGGCTGGGTTTCGCCTTGTCGGCCGAGCAGGTATGGACCCAATTTCACTCCTACGCCTTCGACTTCTCGGTGTGGGAGATCTGGGGTGCACTTTTGCATGGCGGACGGCTGGTGGTGGTGCCCGATTCGGTGGCGCGGTCCCCGGAAGAGTTCCACACCCTGCTGGTCCGCGAGGGCGTCACGGTGTTGACCCAAACCCCCTCGGCGGTGGGACTTTTGTCCACCGAAGGGCTGGACCGAACAGCGCTGGTGATTGGGGCGGAGCCGTGCCCGCCCGAGCTGGTGGACCGCTGGGCACCGGATCGGGTGATGGTCAATGTATATGGCCCCACCGAAACCACCATGTGGGCCTGCAAGAGTGCACCACTGCGGGCTGGGTCGGGCTTCCCGCCGATCGGCTCCCCGGTGACGAGGGCCGCCTTCTTCGTCCTTGATGAGTGGTTACGTCCGGTGCCGGCGGGAGTGGTCGGCGAACTGTACCTGGCCGGACAAGGTGTCGGCGTGGGATATTGGCGCCGCCCCGGGTTGACCGCATCGCGGTTCATGGCCTGCCCGTTCGGCGCACCCGGAACCCGCATGTACCGCACCGGCGACTTGGTGTGCTGGGGCCCCGACGGACAACTGCGCTACCTCGGCCGCGCCGACGAACAGGTCAAGGTGCGCGGCTACCGCATCGAACTCGGCGAAATCCAGGCGGCGCTGTCCGCGCTCGACGGGGTCGAGCAGGCCGTAATCATCGCCCGGGAGGACCGCCCCGGCGACAAGCGCCTGGTGGGTTATGTCACCGGAGCCGTAGACCCGGCCAAGGCGCGCGCGGCATTGGCCGAGCGGTTGCCGGGCTACATGGTCCCGACGGCGGTCGTGGCGCTGGATGCGCTACCGGTAACGGTCAACGGCAAGCTCGACGCCCGCGCCCTGCCTGCACCCGACTATCGGACCGTCGACAATTACCGCGCCCCGAGCACCGCGGTCGAAGAGATTTTGGCCGGCATCTACGCACAAGTGCTGGGCGCCGAACGCGTCGGGGTCGACGACTCGTTCTTCGACCTGGGCGGCGATTCGCTGACCACCATGCGCCTGGTCACCGCGATCAACTCGGCGCTGGAATCCGATCTTCCGGTTCGCGTCGTGTTCGAGGCGCCCACCGTTGCGCAGTTGGCACCGCGCATCGCGGAGAATGCGGGCGGCCTGGAGCCGCTGGTGGCCGGGGAGCGGCCCGAGGCGGTACCGCTGTCGTTCGCACAGAACCGGTTGTGGTTCATCGACCAATTCCAAGGTCCCTCACCGCTGTACAACATGGCGGCGGCATTGCGCCTGCGCGGGCGCCTCGATGCCGAGGCCCTCGGCGCGGCGCTGGCCGACGTGGTGACCCGGCACGAAAGCCTGCGCACCCTGTTCCCGGCGCACGAGGGAACCCCGCAACAGGTGGTGGTGCCCGTCGAGCGCGCCGAATTCGGCTGGGATGTCGTCGACGCCACCGGGTGGCCGGCAAGCCGGCTGGACGACGCCGTCAAGGCGGTGACCCGCTACACATTTGATCTGGCATCCGAGATACCCATCCGGGCACAGCTTTTCGCGGTCGCCGCGGATGAACACGTGCTGGTGATCGTGGTGCACCACATCGCCGCGGACGGCTTGTCCCTCACCCCGCTGGGTGCTGACTTGAGCGTGGCCTACACCAGCCGGTGCACCGGGCGGGCCCCGGGATGGGCCGAATTGCCGGTGCAGTACATCGATTACACCCTGTGGCAGCGTGCCCAATTCGGTGACCTCGAGGACAGCACCAGCCGTATCGGCACCCAGCTGGCCTACTGGGAGCAGGCCTTGGCCGGCATGCCCGAACGGTTGCAGTTGCCCACTGATCGGCCCTACCCGCCGGTTGCCGATCAGCGCGGCGACAGTGTGGTCGTGGGCTGGCCCGCGGAGCTGCAGGAGCAAGTCCGCCGACTGGCCCGCGAGCACAACGCGACCAGCTTCATGGTGGTGCAGGCCGCCCTGGCGGTATTGCTGTCCAAGATCGGCGCGAGTTCCGATGTGGCGGTGGGCTTCCCGATTGCCGGGCGCCGCGACCCCGCCCTCGACCCGCTCGTCGGCTTCTTCGTCAACACCTTGGTGCTGCGGGTAGACCTGGCCGGCGATCCCAGCTTCACCGAACTGTTGGAACGCGTCCAGGCAAGCAGCCTGGCGGCGTTCGAACACCAGGATGTGCCGTTCGAGGTGCTGGTGGAGCGGGTCAACCCGACCCGCAGCCTGACGCATCACCCGCTGGTGCAGGTGATGCTGGCCTGGCAGAACTTCACCGGGCACGATGACCCGGCCGCCGGTCTGGCATTGGGTGACCTCGAGGTCACGTCCGTGCCGGTGGAGGACCAGTCAGCCCGCATGGACCTGGTGTTCTCCCTCGCCGAGCGCTGGAACGCCTCCGGTGAAGCCGCCGGTATCGGCGGACGGGTGGAATTCCGCACCGACGTGTTCGACGCGTCAACCATCGAGACACTGATCGCACGGTTGCAGCGGGTGCTTACGGCCATGACCGCCGATCCCACCCACCTGTTGTCGTCGGTGGATCTGCTCGACGAGGCCGAGCACGCCCGCCTGAATGAACTTGGGAACAAAGCCGTTTTGACCACATCGGTGAGTACACCGGTGTCGGTGCCCGAACTGTTCGCCACCCAGGCGGACAGGGCGCCGGAGGCGGTGGCGCTGGTCTGCGAGGACCTGTCGGTGACATACCGGGAGCTGGACGAGGCGTCGAACCGATTGGCGCATTATCTGGCGGAGCACGGGGCCGGCCCGGGACAGACTGTGGCGCTGCTGTTTTCGCGGTCAGCCGAGGCGATCGCGTCGATCCTCGCGGTGCTCAAGACCGGGGCGGCATACCTGCCGATCGATCCGTCCTCGCCGGATGCCCGGATCGAGTTCATGCTGGGCGACGCCAAGCCGGTCGTCGCGGTCACCACCGCCGATCTGGCCGGGCGGTTCGACGGCCACGGCGTGGCCGTCCTCGACGTCAATGATCGACGCATCGACACCCTGCCCGAAACCGGCCTGCCGTTGCCGGAGCCAGAGGGTGTGGCCTATCTGATCTACACCTCGGGCACCACCGGTGTCCCCAAAGGCGTTGCTGTTACTCACCGCAACGTGACCGAGCTGATGAGCTCGCTGGATGCCGGCCTGCCGGCCCCGGGAGTGTGGTCGCACAATCACTCGTTGGCGTTCGACGTCTCGGTGTGGGAGATCTTCGGCGCGCTGCTGCGCGGCGGTCGGCTGGTGGTGGTGCCAGAGTCGGTGGCGCGTTCACCGCAAGACCTGCACGACGTCCTGGTCGCCCGGGAAGTCAGCGTGTTGACCCAGACACCGTCGGCGTTGGCGATGCTGTCACCCGAGGGGCTGGAGTCGGTGTCGCTGGTGACTGCGGGTGAAGCCTGCCCGGTCGACGTGGTGGATCGGTGGGCGCCCGGACGGGTAATGGTCAATGCCTACGGCCCGACCGAGACGACCATGTGCGTGACCATCAGCGCCCCGTTGACCCCAGGCGGCAACGGGCCGGTGCCGATCGGGTCTCCGGTGCCCGGGGCGGCGCTGTTCGTGCTCGACAAGTCGTTGCGGCCGGTTCCGCCCGGCGTCGTCGGTGAGCTGTATGTCGCCGGATCCTGTGTGGCCGCAGGGTATGTCGGCCGGCCCGGTCTGACCGCATCGCGGTTCGTCGCCTGCCCGTTCGGCGGAGCCGGAATGCGCATGTATCGCACCGGTGACCTGGTGCGCTGGAACGCCGACGGACAACTGCAGTACTTCGGCCGTGCTGACGAGCAGGTCAAGGTTCGCGGCTACCGCATCGAACTCGGCGAGATCCAATCCGCGCTGGCCGGACTCGACGGAGTCGATCAGGCCGTCGTCATCGCGCGGGAGGACCGTCCCGGTGACAAACGTCTCGTCGGCTACGTCACCGGCGGAGCCGACGCGGCCCTGGCGCGCACTGCGCTGGCCGAACGGCTGCCCGCCTTCATGGTCCCGGCCGCGGTGGTGGCACTCGACGCAATCCCGTTGACCGCCAACGGCAAACTGGACGCTCGCGCCCTGCCGGCACCCGAATACACCGTCGGCGGGTACTGTGCTCCGGAAACGCCCACCGAAGAGATCCTGGCCGGCATCTACGCCGAAATCCTCGACGTCGATCGGGTCGGCATCGACGACTCCTTCTTCGACCTCGGCGGCGACAGCATCTCCGCGATGCGGCTGATCGCCGCGATCAACGCCAGCCTGGACGCCGGCCTCGCGGTACGCGTGGTGTTCGAGGCGCCGACGATCGCCCAGTTGGCACCGCGGATCGGCGAGGGCGGAAGCGGACTGGAGCCGTTGACGGCGGGGGAGCGGCCCGCGGTGGTGCCATTGTCATTCGCGCAGAACCGATTGTGGTTCCTGGACCAACTGCAAGGACCGTCACCGGTTTACAACATGGCGGCCGCGCTGCGGTTGGACGGTCACCTCGACGCCGATGCGCTGGGCGCCGCACTGGGCGACGTGGTGGCCCGCCACGAAAGCCTGCGCACCCTGTTCGCGGCCCCCGAGGGAACGCCCCAGCAGGTGGTAATCCCCGCGGAGAAGGCCGATTTCGGCTGGGAGGTGGTCGATGCCGGCCACTGGTCGGCAGACCAGCTGGAGGAGGCCATCGGCACCACGGCCCGTTATACCTTTGACCTGTCCGGCCAAATCCCGTTGCGGGCACAGCTTTTCCGCATCGGAGACGATCGGCATGTGCTGGTGGCCGTGGTGCACCACATCGCCGCCGACGGCATGTCCATCGCCCCGCTGGTACGTGACCTGGGAGTGGCGTATGCCAGCAGGGCGGCCGGGCGCGGCCCCGACTGGGCACCGTTGCCGGTGCAGTATGTGGATTACACGCTGTGGCAACGAGCGCAATTCGGCGATCTGGACGACCGCAACAGCCGCATCGCCGCCCAGCTGTCGTACTGGGAAGACGCCTTGACCGGGATGCCCGAGCGGGTACAGCTGCCCACCGACCGGCCCTACCCGATGGTGGCCGATCAGCGCGGCGCGACAGTGGAAATCGACTGGCCGGTCGAGCTACAACGCCGGGTCGGCGACGTGGCTCGCCAGCACAATGCCACCAGCTTCATGGTGGTCCAGGCCGCGCTCACCGTGCTGCTGTCCAAGCTCGGCGCCAATCCCGATGTGGCGGTCGGCTTTCCGATCGCCGGCCGGCGCGACCCGGCGCTCGACGAGCTGGTGGGCTTCTTCGTCAACACCCTGGTGCTGCGCGTCGACGTGGCCGGCGACCCCACCTTCGCCGAGGTGCTGTCCCAGGTGCGCCAGCGCAGCCTGTCCGCCTATGAGCACCAGGACGTGCCGTTCGAGGTGCTGGTGGAGCGGCTCAACCCGACCCGCAGCCTGACGCATCACCCGCTGGTGCAGGTGATGCTGGCCTGGCAGAACTTCGCCGGTCAGGACAGCGGCCCGGCCGCTGGACTGTCCTTGGGAGATGTCGACGTCACGCCGATGCCGGTGGACACCCAAACCGCCCGGATGGACCTGACCTTCTCACTGGGCGAACGCTTCAGCGATGCCGGACAGCCCGCCGGCATCGGCGGAACGGTCGAATACCGCACCGACGTGTTCGACGCGGCCGGCATCGAGGCGCTGATCGCTCGGTTG